>CAZRIU010000062.1:0-7319 GCA_964600245.1 uncultured Dehalococcoidales bacterium | reverse complement strand
GACCCTGCCTACATGGGGTTGGGGGCGGTGCCCGCGACCAGGAAGGCGCTTAAATTAGCCGGAGTCGAATTAAAGGATATAGACTGCATAGAATTGAACGAGGCCTTTGCCTCCCAGGCTATCGGGGTGATGAAGGAGCTGGGGGTCGGCACCGATAAGGTGAATCCGCACGGCAGCGGTATCTCGCTGGGGCACCCTATCGGCTGCACGGGGGCCAGGATTATGGTTACCCTGATGCACGAGATGACGCGGCAAAATTACCAGCTGGGGTTGGCTACACTGTGTATCGGTGGGGGGCAGGGGATGGCGGTGGTCCTAGAGAGAAGCTAGGCTATTTACCCCGCTTGGCGTAGTCGGGGCACCAGGTGGCGTTGGGCCTTTCGGGGCGGTGACAGGTGCTGCGCCAGTCCCATTTGCAGCTATCGCAGAGGAATATATTCATTCCCAGCGCCTTCTTAAATCTAATCTTAAGCCTATCGCCCCAGGAAGGCTTAGTCTTGACTTTCATAGCATCCCCGATGTTTGTATAGAATATAGCAGATAGAGTGCTATTTGGCAACGATTGTGGTAGAATAGGGCGAGTTTTACGCGGGGGATAATATCATGGCCATCCCGAGAATGAGAAGAGGCAAAAAGGCTGTCCCCGAGGTGACGCCAGAAGCAGGGAAGCTTAATATCGAGTCGGTGAGCGGGGACGAGCTGACCTGGCTTAATATTGAGTCTCCGGGCAAGGAGGAGACGGACTACCTGGCGCAAAACTATCCCTTCCACCCCCTCGACCTGGACGACTGCCTGAGCCGAATCCAGCGGCCCAAGATAGACCGGTACGACGAATACCTTTTTCTGGTCTTTCACTTTCCCGTCTTCAGCCCCGAGGCTAGGGTGACCACCCCCAGCCAGGTTTCGGTTTTCATTGGGCAGAACTACCTGATTACGCTGCACAAGGGCGACCTGAAACCGCTGGTAAAGCTGTTTAACCAGTGCCAGACAGACGAGGATATAAGAAAAGAGCACTTCGGCCAGGGTTCGGGCTACCTGCTCTACCGCATCATCGACCGCCTGGTGGACTACTGTTTCCCCATACTCAATAAAATCGGGGGCAACATCGAGGCGGTGGAGGATGCTATCTTTGCCGTGAAGGCGCGGGGCACGATACGGGAAATATCCACGCTGCGCCGCGACGTTATCTCCTTCCGCCGCATCATCTGGCCGATGAGGGCGGTTATCGGGGGCTTGGAGCCTAAAATCCGCCGCTATTCCAAGATGGACCTGGAGGTCTATTTCGGGGATACCGTCGACCACCTGGACAAGATATGGGACGCCCTCGACGAGTATAAAGAGATTATTGAGGGCTTGAACGATACCTACGATTCCCTGGCCACCAACCGCACCAACGAGGTCATGCGCATGCTGACCGTTATCGCCACTATCCTGCTGCCGCTGACGGTAATCGCCTCTATCTACGGGATGAACGTGCCCCTGCCCTTCCAGGAGTCGCACTATTCCTTCCTGATTGTCTTCTCCATCTGGGTGGTGGTGGTGGTCGGCATGCTCTATTTCTTCCGTCGCCACCACTGGATTTAAACTGGATTTAAGATGAAGGTCTCGCACCGACTGCTTATTATCGCTGCCCTCTTTATTACCTGTTTTATCACCGCCAACATAATCTCAGTAAAGATGATAAGCCTGGGGCCCTTCATCGTCTTTGCTGGCGTTTTTATCTTCCCCTTTAGCTATATCATCGGCGACGTGCTTACCGAGGTCTACGGCTACCGCATCGCCCGAAGGGTCATCTGGCTTGGTTTTGTCTGTAACCTTATCTTCGTTATCTTTGTCTGGGTGGGCCAGATACTGCCGGGAGCGTCGGGCTGGGAGTCGCAGGGAGCCTACGAGAGCATTCTGGGCTATACGCCGAGGCTGCTTCTGGCCTCTGTCTGTGGCTACCTGGCTGGGGAGTTCGCTAACTCCTACATACTGGCCAAGATGAAGATTTTTACCAAGGGGCGCTGGCTCTGGAGCCGGACCATCGGCTCGACCATAGTCGGGGAGGGGCTGGACACTATCGTCTTTACCGTGGTGGCCCTTATCGGCACGCCCTTCTTTATGCCTCGGGTAATGCTGAGCCAGTGGCTGGTGAAGGTGCTGGTGGAGGTCGTGGCTACGCCCGCCACCTACGCCGTGGTCGGCTACCTGAAGCGGAAGGAGGGCATCGACACCTACGACCGCCGCACCAATTTCAACCCCTTCCGCGTTCTGGACTAGTTTATAGAGAGTGAGTGAAAGATGAAGATTCGTTTTCTGGGGGCGCACAACTACGAGACAAAAGACACCAGGCTCCTCAGCCTGCTGATTGACGATGTCCTGGCCATAGACGCCGGCGGACTCAGCTCCAGCTTATCATTAGAAGCGCAAAAGAAAATCAAAGCGGTGCTGATCACCCACCAGCACTACGACCACGTGCGGGACGTACCCACGCTGGCGATGAACCTTTTTCGGGGCGGGGCTAAGACCACCATCTACTCTATCCCGGCGGTTTTCGAGGTGCTGGAGAAGAACCTTATGGACGGGGTGATTTACCCCGACTTCCGTCATAAGCCGCCCGATAAGCCGATCGTCAGCTTCAGCGTCATCGAGCCGAATAAGGCCCAGACGATTTTGGGCTACGACGTGCTGGCCGTCCCGGTTAAGCACGGCGTGCCCGCCGTGGGCTACCAGCTCAGCGCCGACGGCAAGACCTTTTTCTACACCGGGGATACGGGGTCGGGGCTGGCCGAATGCTGGCAGCGGGTTTCGCCACAGCTGCTTATCATCGAGGTTTCCGCTTCCAATAGATACACGGAGTGGGCGGTGGATGAGGGGCACCTTACGCCCTCGCTGCTGGAGCGGGAATTAGCCGACTTCAGGGAGCTCAAGGGCTACCTGCCCCGTATAATAATCGTGCACATGACTCCGCACCTGGAGAAGGAGATAGCGGGGGAAGTGGCGGGGGTGGCTAAAGACCTGGATGCTTCCATAACCCTAGCCCGTGAGGGGATGGAGATTAATCTTTAGATCGCCTTAGGGGGTGATATGTCAGACACCCCGAAGTTTATCGTCGACCATAACGTGGGCAAGCTGGCCAGGTGGCTGCGGCTCATGGGCTATGACGCCCGCTTCTTTCGGGGCGACGACGATGCCGAGCTGGTGACCATCGCCCTCAACGAGGGCAGGGTAATACTGACGCGGGATACCCACATTATGCAACGGCGGCTGGTGACCAAGGGTAAGCTCAAGGCTTTGCTCATCGCCAGCGACTGGCCCCAGGAGCAGATTCGCCAGGTAATTGATAGCCTGCACCTTGATTGCCGTTTTAATCCCTTCAGCCTCTGCCTAGAGTGCAATCAACCCCTGGTGGAGAGAAAGAAGGCGGAAATAAAAGAACTGGTGCCGCCCTACGTCTTTAAGACGCAGGAGCAGTTCCGGCAATGCCCGTCATGCCAGCGTCTCTACTGGCGGGGGACGCACTGGCGGGCGATGACGCGCCGCCTGGAGGGGCTGGGAGGCGGATAGTATTTCCCTCTCTTGACCGCAGCCCAGTATATTGCTACACTTCAAGTTGATAATAGTGGAGGCATAAACGATGGCTTTTAAGAAAATTCTGCTGGAGAAGAAAGATGGGGCGGCCAAGATTACCATAAATTTACCGCCTTTGAACATCCTGGACATCGCTACCCTTGAGGAGATGAACCAGGCGCTGGCCGATCTCAAAAATGATGACGAGGTGAAGGTGGTGGCCATTACCGGCTCGGGAGACAAAGCCTTCTCGGCGGGGGTGGCCGTCGGCGACCACCTGGGCGATAAGCTGCCCAAGATGGTCGAGGTCTTCCACAAGTTGTTCGTAGCGCTAATTGAAGTCGATAAGCCGACTATCGCCCTGGTCAACGGGCTGGCGCTGGGTGGGGGCTGCGAGATAGTGGCCGGCTGCGACATGGCAGTGGCTTCGGATAAGGCGAAGCTGGGGCAGCCCGAGGTTAAGCTGGGGGTCTATCCGCCGCCGGCCTCGGTGCTCTTCCCCAGAATACTGGGGCGGCAGAAGGCTTTCGAGCTTATCCTGTCGGGCGACAGCATCAGTGCTGAGGAGGCGGAGAGAATCGGGCTGGTCAATAAGGTTGTCCCCGCCGCCGAGTTCAATAAAGGGTGCGAGGAGTTTATCAAGCGTTTCACAGCTAACAGCGGGCTGGCTCTGACCCAGGCCCGGCGGGCGCTTTACCGCAATTTCGACCTGAGCTTCTACGAGGCGCTGGAAGCCACCGGCGTCGACGCCACCATGGTTATGGCCGGGGAGAACAGCGTCGAGGGGTTGACCGCCTTCCTGGAGAAGAGAAAACCAATCTGGATAAGATAGTCATTACGGAGGTAGATGGAAGTGAAAGTTCTAACTACTGACCAGATGCGCCAGCTGGAGGAAGATGCCGTCAAGTCCGGCGTAACCATGGAGATGCTCATGGAGAATGCCGGCCAGGCCGTAGCCGATGAGGCGGCGCGAATCCTGGAAGATATTCGACAGCAGCAGATTCTAATTCTCATCGGGCCGGGCAAGAACGGCGGGGATGGTTTGATCGCCGCCCGACACCTTCATGATGCGGGAGCCAAGGTCTTCCTCTATTTCTTTGGGCAGAGGCCGGGCCGAGACCCCACGCTCAAGCCGATACGGGAGCGCCGCATCAAACGCATCCAGGCGGAAAAGGATGATAACCTGGACGAACTGACCAAGCTGCTGGCTTCGGTCGATACCGTTATCGACGCCCTCTTCGGCACCGGCACCACCCGACCCTTTTCCGGGCTGGTGCTGATGATAGTGGACAGGGTAAGGCGGGCCAAGATTAAGCGCCCCGATATAAAAATCATTGCCCTGGATGTACCCTCGGGGCTTGACGCCGACACGGGCGAAGCCGACCCGGGCTGTCTCTATGTCGATAACACCATCACTTTAGCTTTTCCCAAGCCAGGGCTGTTTAAGTTCCCCGGAGCCGAGAGGGTGGGGGAAATCAGCGTGGTTGATATCGGGCTTCCCGGATTTGTGGAGGAGAAAGCCGGCCCGGACTACCTCGCCGACGAGTGGGCGAAATCGGTGCTTCCCGAGCGCTCGCCGCAGGCCAATAAAGGCAATTTCGGCAAGGTGCTGGTGCTGGCCGGCTCCATCAACTACATCGGCGCGCCCTATCTCGCCTGCAACGGCGCTATGAGAGTCGGTGCGGGACTGGTGACGCTGGCGGCCACCGGACGATTGCAGGCTATTTTAGCCAACAAGTTGACCGAGGTAATCTATCTGCCTTTGCCCGAGTCCCGACCCTGGCTTATTGCCCCGGAAGCCATCCGGTTGCTCTTCCGCCAGTTCGACCAGTATAACGTGCTGCTCATGGGCTGCGGCATGGGGCGGAACGAAGCGGTGGTCAAGGTCATCAGGTCCATCCTGCTTACCCATCCTAAAGCCAAGAAGGCCAAGCCCAATTTGCCCTCCCTGGTTCTCGATGCCGATGGCCTCAACGCCCTGGCGGGTGTGCCCAACTGGTGGGACCTGATGCCCGAGGACGCTATCCTTACCCCTCATCCGGGGGAGATGGCCAGGTTGACGGGAATGACGGTGGACGAAGTACAGATCAACCGTCTGGAGCTGGCCAAGAGGATGGCCTCGGAGTGGCATAAGACTATCGTCCTCAAGGGGGCGCATACCGTTATCGCTGCCCCCGACGGGAGGTCGCAGATTAGCCATGTGGCTAATGCTGGGCTGGCATCAGCGGGGACGGGGGACGTCCTGGCTGGGGCTATTGCCGGGCTGCTGGCGCAGGGTTTGAACCTTTTCGACGCCGCCGCCGCTGGCGTCTATATCCACGGCATGGCTGGGGAGGTGGTCAAAGAGAGGATGGGCGACGCGGGCATGGTGGCTTCCGACCTCCTGCCCGAATTGCCCTTGGTTATCAAGCGGATGAAGGCCAGCCGCCCTAGCGAAGAGGCTGAGTAGCATGCTGTTAGCGGTCGATATCGGCAACACCAGCACCAAGCTCGGCGTCTTTGAGGGCGAGAAGCTGCGCGCCACCTGGCAAATGGCGACGGGCGTCCACCGCATGGCCGACGAGTACGCAGCGCTGCTCTTTAACCTGCTGCGCCAGCAGGGGCTGGAGACCACCGATATTAAGGCGGTGGCCATGTGCAGCGTCGTGCCGCCGCTGATTTCGACCTTTGAGGAGCTTTTCGAGCGCTATTTTCATATGAAACCGCTGGTGGTGGGGGCGGGGGTAAAGACGGGGGTGAGCATCCGCATGGATAACCCCCGTGAGGTCGGCGCTGACAGAATCGCCGATGCCGCCGCTGCCCATAAACTCTACGAGGGGCCGGTGATTATTATCGACCTGGGCACCGCCACCACCTTCGGCATTGTTTCTAAAGAGGGGGACTACATCGGCGGTATTATCGCCACGGGCATTGCCACCGCCGCTGAGGCGCTGTTCACCCGGACGGCGCAGCTGCCCCGCGTGGAGCTGGCCCAACCCAAACACGTGATCGGCTCTAACACGGTGGTGGCCATACAGTCGGGGATTATCTACGGCTACGCCTCGCTGGTGGAGGGGATGCTGGAGCGCATCCGTAAGGAGCTGGGCGGCCAGTTTAAGGTGGTGGCTACGGGTGGCTACGCCGAGCTCATCGCCAAGGTAACGGACGTCATCGACGAGGTTAATCCCGACCTGACCCTGATCGGACTGAAGCTCATCCACCAGATGAATAAGGGCTGAAATTAAGAGAATGACAATGCTAAAAGACAAGACCATAGTGCTGGGCATAACCGGCAGCATCGCCGCCTATAAGGCAGCCGACATCGCCAGCCGTCTGACCAAGGAGGGGGCCAGGGTGGAGGTGGTTATGACCAAAGCCGCCACCTGGTTTATCGCCCCGCTCGCCTTAAGCAGCATTACCGGGCGGGGGGTGTTTACCGATGTTTTCGGCCCTGATTCTCAGCGCACCGTCGAGCATATCGCCCTGGCCGAGGCGGCCGACGCGGTGGTTATCGCGCCCGCTACCGCTTCCCTGATCGCCAAGCTGGCGGCGGGCATCGCTGACGAAATGCCGGCCCTGGTGGTGCTGGCGACTAAAGCCCCTATTATCCTGGCGCCGGCCATGCACACCAATATGTACCTGAATTCCATAACGCAGGAGAACCTGGCTAAACTTAAGGCCCGCGGCTTTATTATCGTCGAGCCCGAGAGCGGGCGTCTGGCTTCGGGTGGGGTGGGGCCGGGGCGGCTGGCCAATACCGATAAGATTATCGGCACCATTAAGCAGGT
>CAZRIU010000061.1:0-7402 GCA_964600245.1 uncultured Dehalococcoidales bacterium | reverse complement strand
GGAAAGGGAAGAGAATACCGGGCTACAAGTTTGTTTTCGACCCGCCCAAGGAATACCGGCGGGGTACGAACGGCGTCTACGAACCGCCGCGGGAGGTGCTCAAGAGCATTCCCGGTCTGAAACTTTCCGAAATGGACCGGATTAAGGAATACGCCTGGTGCTGCGGGGCGGGGGGCGGCGTTAACGTATCCAACCCTGAGTTCGCTATGTGGACGGCTATTGAGAGGCTCGAGGAAGCCGAGTCCACCGGGGCAGAGGCCATCGTCAGCGCCTGCCCCTGGTGCGAGAAGAACTTCGACGAAACGGTCAAAGCGAGCGGCAGCGACCTCAAGGTTTACGATATCGTGGAACTGGTCGAGAAGGCAATCTAAGAAAGGCGGTCTTAAGTCATGGCTATAAGCAAAGCTGTATATAAGGAATTCGAAGATGTGGTGGGGGTGGAGAACATCTCCGATGACCTGGCCATAAAACACGCCTATCGTTCGCCGGATATAACCGTGGTTCTTCCCGGTAACACGGAAGAGGTGGCCGCCGTCATCAAGCTTTGTAACAAACACAAGATACCATACAAAGCGCAGAGTACAGGGTGGTTACTTTTCGCTCCCACTTACGATTTCATATATTTAGACCTGAGAAGGATGAACCGCATCATCGAAATCAACGAGAAGAACATGTACGCCGTGGTCGAGCCTTACGTAATCTCGGCGGAGTTGCAGGGCGAGCTGTTCAAGAGGGGCATGATCTGTAACGTAAAGGGGGCGGGCTCTACCTGCACCGCGTTGGCCATGTCTGGCCATGGCCACATGGGGTTGACCACGAGCACTGGTGACCGCAACGAACTGGCCACAGAATGGGTAACCGATGAGGGTGAGATAATCAGGATAGGGACGCTGGGGGCTTCGGACGAGTGGTTCTGCGGTGACGGGCCGGGGCCGTCTCTAAGGGGCATACTCAGGGGCGGGGGTGTCATCACCAAACAGGCGACCAAGGTCTATCACTGGCCGGGGCCATCAGAATACCCGCTGGAAGGCTTATCACCACGTTACACCCTCAGCCAGAAACCATCAGAGCTGAACATGATGGTGCGCTATTTCTCCTTCCCCTCAATCGAGAAGCTGATTGAGGCCGAGCTTAAGATCGGTGAAGCTGAAATAGCCTTCGAGCTCATGGGCTTCAATCCCTCCATGGTATCTTCCAACATCACCACCAGCAATGAGGAGGACTTCGACACACTGGACAAGTTCACCAAAGAGGTACAGGGGCCCGGCTTCATGGTCATAATCGTCGGCAACTTCGACGAGGACTTCGAGTACAAGAAGAAGGTGCTGGAGCAGATAATAAAGGAAACCGACGGGAAGTCCCTGAAAACGGTCGAAGACCCCGACGTCGAAGCCACCCTGCTCTTCCAGTGCACGCGGGTCAGCGCCTCCATCAGAGAGACCTTTCGCGCTGGCGGCATGTTCTCCTCGATGATGGTGGAGGGGCAGAGATACGATAACCATGTGAAGTGGCTAGAAGAAGCGGCCGTATGGAAGAGGGAGCTGATAAAGAACGGCCTAGTAATAGCCGATGACGGGCAGCAATTCGGCTGGGGAGAGGAGCAGGGGCACCTGGGTCACACCGAAATATTCTGCCGATACAATCCCTACGACGAAAAATCGTCAGCGGCCGTACAGGAATGGATGGCCAGGGTGGGCAAGCGGGCCTTAGACGGCTGCTTCGCCGTGCCATCAATGGGCGTCTTGCCCGTTGATGTCGTCGGCAAAAAGGTGTCTAACTACCATGTATGGTTCGGCAAACTCAAAAAGGCCTTCGACCCCAACGGTGTCGGCGAGCATACCGGATTCAGCTACGTGGGCGCCGACAGCTCCGGGGCGCATACCTCTATATACGAGAAGAAGCCCGAGAAGGCCAAAAAGTAACCCGGAGAAAATATCCCCGGGCCACATGTCAAGCTATAATTAAGCGACTATTTGTAGACGCCGTACTCCTTAGTGAAGTCAATCATCATCTTGAGGTTTTCCGGCTTGACCTCGTCAGCAGCAACCCCATTGGCCACGACATAGCCACCGCCCTCAGCGCAGGTGTCGATAAGATTCTTGACGCAGTCTTTCACCTGCTGGGTTGTGCCTACGGCCAACAGGTCGGTGGGCACATTACCGCCGATGCAGGCGACTTTGCCCATTATCTTCTTGGCTCTAGCCATGTCGGTGGTGTCGAAAGTCCAAAAGGTAGTGCCCTTGGGTACGTCCTGGATAATTTCCAGGCGTGTGTTATAACTCCCCTCGACAAAGGGCAGCGGTACACAGCCCTCCTCAATCAAGCCCATGAGGAGCTTCTTAAAGTAGGGCCAGTAGAACTTCTTGAACTGCGCGTCGGAGAGGAAGCCGTCGGCGCCCTTATGCAGCGGTATCATCACCAGCGGGTTGCCCGCCATCTGCGTCGCCGATATCCCCATATTAATCATTAATGGTGTCAGTGCCTCCATGGCTTCGATGACCTTGTCGGGCTGGCGGTAGATATCTATCATTATCCCCCGGGTGCCCCTGAGGGTATCGCCGATGACGTCAAAAGGCACCTTGCTAAATCCGCCGGAGCCGCCGGGAAAGCCTAGTGCCGCCATCTCGTTGCCGAAGGCGCCCACCGCCCCCGCCCATTTCAGGGCCTCCTCTCCGGCTTCGAAGAGGGCCTTGTAGGCAGCCTGAACGGGGGGCAGGCCGAAGGGTATAACATTGGGACCGACGAAAGGCATTTCCTGCATGGTGGAGAAATTGGGCAGCATCTTAAAGGCGTCCAGCTTACCGAATATGCGCGGGAGGTAGGTGGCGGTAAAGAAATAGGACGGGTCCTGAATCAGGGCGTCATATTCGTCAGCCATCATGTATTCCGCCTCGAGGCACTGGTAGGTACTGTTGTCTGAGACCCCATGGCCAGGCCAGGCGTATAGCTTGTAGTCAAGGATATCGTAGACCTTCCCTGGGAGGGCGAGACCGATACCAGAGTTCACATCCGGCTCAAAGTCCAGGAGGTATTTCTTGGTGGCCTTAGCCAGTCTATCGTAGTCGTACATGGCCTCCCGAGCGGTTAAGCCGCCATAGAAGGTCGGGAAAAAGCTGATGATGGGCAGCACCGGCACCCTGTCGGGTGTTTTCTTAAGCTGGATGGCGTCCTTTAACCTGGTTGCTCTCTCCTTGTAGAGTTTCTCGGCGGCGGGGCTCTGGAACTTAAGGGCGTTCCCTTCGGGGTCTTTGGGCGAAAGCCACCGCTCAAACAGTGCTTCCTGTTTTTCGGCTGGGGTCATCTCTTGCCATTCTTTTTCCATTTACTATTACCTCCCGCAATATAATATGGGTCAAAATCTAAGGGTGAGTATACTACCTGCTATCAAATAGCGTCAACCACCCCACCCACCGAAACCCTAGCCCCTGACCTGCTCCCGCAACCAGTCGACCCATTTATCAACGCCCTCGCCGGTGGTGCAGGAGAGGGGGAAGATTCTCGCCTTCCGGTTTATCCCCTTGATGGCTTTAGAAAAAGCGTTGACGTCGAACTTAAGGTAGGGCAGCAGGTCGATTTTATTGATGAGCACGGCGTTGGCTTCGTGGAACATCAGCGGGTATTTAAAGGGCTTGTCATCGCCCTCGGGAGTGCTGGAGATAAGGATTCTCATGTCCTCACCGATTCTGAACTCGGCGGGGCAGACCAGGTTGCCAACGTTCTCGATGAGCAGCAGCTCGATTTCATCCAGCGGTAGACTGCCCAGAGCACTGGCGGTCATATTGGCGTCGAGGTGGCACTCCCCGCCCGTATTTATCTGGACGACGGGGACGTCTTCTTTGCCGATGGCTTCGGCGTCCAAGCTGGAGCTGATGTCGCCCTCAACCACGCCCACCTTGAGCTTGCCCTTGAGCCTCTTGATGGTCTCCAGGATAAGGCTGGTCTTGCCCGCCCCTGGTGAGGCCATCACGTTGACCACGAAGACCTTATTTTTGTCGAACAGCTGGCGGTTCTTCTGCGCTATCTGGTCGTTAGCGCCCATGATGTCCTTAACTACCTTGATTTTCATCTAGTCCACCTCGATACTTTCTACGAATAATTCCTTGCCGCCGACAATCTCTATATTATTACCCCTACAGTGGGGACAAGTCCAGTCGAACTCTCCCAGCTTGAAGTCTTTAGCGCAGTTTCGGCAGCGGGCTGTGGTCGGTATTACCTTGAAAGAGAGCGTCGCCCCCTCCGCCGCCGTCCCCTTGCTCAGGAAATCGAAGTAAAACTGGACGGCTCTATCCACCACCCCCGTCATCTCCCCCAAGACCAGGTTGATTTTGCCGATATCTTTGGCGCCGGCGTTTTTGGCCTGCTCCAGTACCAGGTCGAGCATACTCTGGGTGATACTAAGTTCGTGCATATTTAGCAAATCCTGGGCAAAAGGTCCCCGACTAACATATCGACGATGCGGGAAGACCCCAGCACCGTTTTCATCACCACCCGCCCCGGGTTTTCTGCCCTCACCTCACCGATTATAGCCGCTTCTTTACCATAGCGATTCTTACGCATGGCTTTAAGTACCTTATCAGCGTCTGCGGGCGGGACGATGGCAATCATCTTGCCCTCGTTGGCGACATAGAGCGGGTCGAAGCCAAGCATCTCGCAGGCAGCTAAAACCTCATCCCGCACTGGGATTTCTTTCTCCTCAATTCTGATGCTCACCTTCGACTGCTTGGCCAGCTCGTTGAGGCTGGTCGCCAGCCCGCCCCTAGTCGGGTCGCGCAAAGCATGTATATCGGGGCTAGCTTTCAGCATCTCAGCTACCAGGCCGCCCAGCGGGGCACAGTCACTTTTAAGCTTGGTGGCAAAGCTCAAGCCCTCACGCTGGCTGACCACGGCGATACCGTGGTCGCCGATAGCCCCATTAAGAATAACCTTATCACCTGGTCTGGCGTTGCTACCGGAGATACTAACGCCCTTTGGTATTACGCCAACGCCGGTAGTATTTATGAACAGCTTGTCGGCGCTGCCCCGCGTTACCACCTTGGTATCCCCAGTGACGATTTTTACCCCCGCCTCCCCGACCGCTTTTTGCACCGATTCGACTACTTTCTCAAGTTCGCTAACTAAAAGACCTTCTTCGATAATGAAAGAGAGGCTTAAATACAAAGGTTTGGCGCCGCTTGTGGCCAGGTCATTCACCGTACCGCAGACGGCTAGCTTGCCGATGTCCCCACCGGGAAAGAAGATGGGGCTGACCACATAGCTGTCGGTGGTGAAAGCCAGCCTACCGCTTATATCGAAGACGGCGGAGTCGTCGAGCTTGTCGAGAAGCGGGTTGGCCAGCGCCCGGACGAAGCTCTTTTCGACTAGGTCGTGGGCCAGCTTGCCGCCGCTGCCGTGCGCTAAGAGAATCTTATCGGCCACGGCCGCCTCCGTAAAGGTAATATGCCGAGCAGCTGCCCTCGGCGGAGACCATGCAGGGCCCTATCGGGTTTTCGGGCGTGCAGGCTTTAGCGAAGAGCTTACAGTCGGCGGGTGTCTTAACCCCACGCAGGATTTCGCCGCAGATACAACCCTTATGCTCGACGGCGGGCTCTGTCTTAATATCAAATTTGACTTCGGCATCAAAGCGTTTATATTCCCCCTTTATTTTCAGGCCGCTGCCGGCAATCTCCCCCATCCCCCGCCAGCGGGCGGGAGCAGGCTCAAAGACGCGTTCCATCAGCTTCAAAGCCATTGGGTTACCCTCTGGCTTTACCCCCCGCTTATAGGCTATCTCAACGCGTGATTGGCCCTTCTCCACCTGCTCTACCAGCATTTCAACGCACTGCAGTATATCCAGTGGCTCGAAGCCGGAGATGACGCAGGAAATGCCGTATTCCTGGGCGATGAACTCCCAGGGTTTCGAGCCGATAACGGCGCTGACGTGCCCCGGGCAGACCAGTCCCTGAAGCTCGACTTCGCCCGAATCAAGCAGTGCCCTGATTACCGGCGGACAAACTTTATGTAAAGAAAGTGCGTAGTAGTTTCTTATTCCCCTCTCTTCCGCCTGCAGTATGGAGGCGGCGATGGTGGGGGCGGTGGTCTCGAAGCCGATGCCCAGAAAGACCACCGATTTATCCGGGTTAGCCTGGGCGATATCAAGAGCGTCCATGGTGGAATAGACCGTCTGCACCTCAGCGCCCTCGGCCTTGGCCTTCTCCAGGCTGGAACGGCTGCCCGGCACCTTGAGCATATCGCCGAAGGTGGTAATGATTACTCCGGGTATTTGCGAGAGAGCAATCGCCCTGTCCAGATCAGCGTTGGCGGTAACGCAGATGGGGCAGCCCGGCCCCGAAACCATCTCAATGGTCGGCGGTAGGAGCTGGCGGATACCGTAGCGGAATATAGTTACGGTATGTCCCCCGCAGAACTCCATGAAACGCGCGGGAGTCTTTGAACGCTGCTGAATGCGGGAAACTAACCCCTCCCCCAGCTCCGAACTGCGAAACTCGGTGATATACTTCAATCGTCCACCCCCTCGGCTATCTCACGCAGAATATCTAGCGTCTCTTCAGCCTGCTCCTGGTCGAGGACGTTGATGGCATAACCCGTGTGCACCAGCACGTAGTCCCCCACCCTGGCTTCAGGGGTTAGCCAGAGGCTGATGCGTCGGCTTATACCGCCGATTTCGACCTCGGCCTCTTTATTCTCTATTGAGGTAATCAACGCTGGTATCGCCAGGCACATAATTTATCCTTTATACTTTCTTTATCTCTTTACCGATGCTGAAGGCGTCGGCAAAGGCTTCGCCGATGGCATAGTAGTTAGGGGGGATAAAGGCAAACGGCTTGACCTTGGTTATATCGGGCTGGCCCTCGGTCAGGCAGTCCTCGGAGACATGCGTCTCCATCACCTCGCCGATGACCAGGGCGTGGCTTCCCATGTTAAGTATGTGCCGAACCTCACACTCTATGTTGATGGGACACTGTTCGATTAGCGGGGCATTGGGCGTCTTGCCGTAGAAGACATTGAAATTGCAGTCCTTGACTTTGTCCGTTTTTGAGCCGGAGATAAGACCGCAGTAGTCCGTCTCCTTGACTATCTCACGGGAAGGAATGTTGACCGAGAAGGTCTGGTTCTGCCTGATGCCCTTTAGCGAATAGCGGGGGTGCTGCAGGGCGATGCTAACCGCCGGTGGCGTGCTGGCGGCGACGCCCGTCCAGGCGACGGCGGCGAAATCAGGCTTGCCGTCGACATCAGCCCCGACCAGGGTGGTGGGGTGCGCCCAGACCATGGGGTGAGGTCCCATTTTCATCTTTTTCATTGTCTTACCTCCCCTTCGTAGAAATTAGCAATAACCGCCTGCCCCAAGGATATACCGCCGTCGTTGGGCGGCACCAAACGGTGGGTAAGCACCTCAAAGCCTTCC
>CAZRIU010000060.1:2378-7473 GCA_964600245.1 uncultured Dehalococcoidales bacterium | reverse complement strand
CATGAACATCGTCCTTATCGGCATGAGGGGTTCAGGCAAGACGGCGGTGGGCAAAATCCTGGCCCAAAGGCTGGGGCGAGACTTCGTCGAGCTCGACGAGCTTATCGTTCGGAAAGCGGGCATGAGCATACCTGAAATTGTAGCCCAACACGGCTGGGATAGGTTCCGCGACCTCGAAGAGGAGGTAGTCGCCGAGGTGGCTCAGCGCGATAATATCGTTAGCGCCACGGGCGGCGGAGTAATAATCAGAGAACAAAACGTCAGCCGACTCAAGCAAAACGGACTGCTGGTCTGGCTCACCGCCGGCGTGGATACATTGCTCCAGCGTATCGGCGATGACGAAAGCCGCCCGCTACTCAAAGGCAAAACCCGGCGAGAAGACCTGGAAATAACCCTGGCCGAGCGCCAACAGCTTTATCAAAAAGCCGCCGACATTACCATCGACACCGAAAACAGGACGCCGGAGGCAGTGGCCGAGACCATCGCCGCCGTCAAAATCTGCTGCCTTATCGGCGAACCCGTCGAGCACTCCCTCTCCCCACCCATCCACAACGCCGCCTACCGGGCGCTGGGCCTCAACTTTGCCTATATTACCCTACGCGCCAGCGACGTCGGGCGGGCGATAGAGACCGCCAGGACTAACGGCTTTCGCGGCGTCAGCGTCACCACCCCCCACAAGGTCACCGCCCTGAAACATTTAGACCGCCTCGACCCCGCCGCCCAAAGAATCGGTGCCGTCAACACCGTCGTCAACGACAACGGAACATTGACGGGCTATAACACCGACGGCATCGGCGCCCTCAAAGCCTTAGAGGAAGCCACCGACCTCGACGGCAGGAAAGTCGTCCTCGTCGGCGGCGGTGGCGCCGCCCTGGCTATCGCCGCCGCGCTTAAAGATAAAAACGTCAATCTAATAATCTTAAACCGCACCGGGGTCAAGGCCAAAGAGCTGGCTAAAAAGGTCGGCGCCGAGGAGGCGGGCGATTTAAGCAGGCTCTCGCTGGTCGCCGAAGCCGACATCCTAATCAACGCCACCACGGTGGGCATGACGCCCGAAAAAGCGGAAACCCCCGTACCCCAAGAATTCTTGCACAACCGTCTCACCGTCTTCGATATCGTTTACAACCCCAAAGAAACCAGGCTACTCCGGGAAGCCAGAGAAAAGGGCTGCGTCGTCGTCTACGGCTATAAGATGCTGCTCTACCAGGCCGCCGCGCAGTTCCAGCTCTTTACCGGACACCCCGCACCATTAGAAGTCATGGAGTCAACATTGATTAAGGCTCTGGGAGGAGGATAGCTATGTTACGCATTCTAACCGCTGGAGAATCTCACGGCCCCGCCTGCCTGGCCATCATTGAGGGCATGCCCGCTGGGGTCAGGGTCAGCACCAAAGATATTAATAAAGACCTCGATCGCCGCCACGCCGACTTCGGTCGGGGAGGACGCAAGCACATCGAGAAAGATAAAGCCGAAATCCTGGCCGGTGTTCGCTACGGCAAGACGCTGGGCAGCCCCATCGCCCTCATGGTCAAAAACCTGGACTTCATCAACTGGCGGGAAGCGATGAGCCTTGAGGAGACGAAAAAGCCGTCGCCCAAGATAACCACCCCCCGCCCCGGCCACGCCGACCTGGCGGGCGCCATAAAGTACGGTCAAGACGACATCAGGAACATCTCGGAGAGGGCCAGCGCCAGAGAAACCGTGGCCAGAGTTATGGCGGGCGCCGTGGTCAGGCAAATGCTGGCCGAGTTCGCCATCAAAATAGCCAGCCACACCGTCCGCATCGGTTCGGTGGTGTTGGACAAAAACGACTACTCCTTTGACGAGGTGGCAAAAGTATTTGATAGCGACCCCGATATTCGTTGCATTGATTCGGCAACCTCGACCAAGATGAAAAAAGCTATCGAGCAAGCCGCCGCCAGGAAAGACACACTGGGCGGTGTCGTTGAGGTCATCGCCGCTGGCGTCCCCGTCGGTTTGGGCAGCGTCATGCACTATGACCGCCGCCTCGACGGCAGAATCGCTGAAGTCTTAATGAGTATCCCCTCGGCCAAGGCGGTTGAAATCGGCAACGCCGTTAGCGGCGCGGCTATGTTCGGCTCTGAGTTTCAGGACCGCATCAGCCCAAAGGGTGCCCGTCTAACCAACAACGCTGGCGGCATCGAGGGCGGCATGACTAACGGCGAAAATATCGTCTGTCGCCTCTACCACAAGCCCATTTCAACACTCGGCCAGCCTCTGGAGACGGTGGATATGGCCACCGGTAAATCAGCGAAAGCAACGGTGGAGCGTTCGGACATTTGCGCCGTCCCCAGGGCCGGTGTCATCGCCGAAGCCATGCTGGCTCTGGTGTTAGCCGAAGCCATGATGGAGAAGTTCGGCGGCGACAGCATTGATGAAATGAAGCGCAACTTGAGCGCCTATCTTAAGGAGAAAAGCCTATGACCGACCAAAGCGGATACTTCGGAGACTACGGCGGGCAGTTCGTCCCCGAAACATTGATGCCCGTGCTGGACGAATTGACCGAAGCCTACAATAAGGCAAAGGGCGACAAGGAATTCTGGCATGACTTCGACAGGCTATCCCGCGACTACTCGGGCCGACCGACGCCCCTTTATTTAGCTAGAGGTCTTACCCAACACTGCGGCGGCGCCCAGATTTTCCTTAAAAGGGAAGACCTAGCCCATACCGGCGCCCACAAGATTAACAACGCCCTGGGACAGGGCCTTCTGGCCAAGAAGATGGGCAAGCGAAGAATCATCGCCGAGACCGGTGCCGGTCAACACGGTGTGGCCGCCGCTGCCGTCTGTGCCATGCTCGGCCTGGACTGCATCGTCTATATGGGCGAGGAAGATGTCCAGCGCCAGTCTCTCAACGTTTTTAGGATGAGGCTGATGGGTGCCGAGGTCAGGTCTGTTTCCAGCGGCAGCCGCACCCTCAAGGACGCGATAAATGAAGCTATCAGGGACTGGGTAACCAACCCCGACACCTATTATCTCTTGGGCTCGGTGGTCGGCCCCGCCCCCTACCCCGCCATGGTCAGGGACTTTCAGGCCATAATCGGTAAAGAGACCAAGGAACAGATTCTGGCTCAAACCAAACGTCTGCCTGATTACATCGTTGCCTGCGTCGGTGGCGGCAGCAACGCCATCGGCATCTTTTACCCCTTTCTGGATGATAAGGACGTCAAGCTCATCGGCGTCGAGGCAGCGGGACGGGGCATCAATACCGGCCAGCACGCCGCCCCCCTCATGGCGGGGACGGTGGGCGTCCTCCACGGCACCAAGTCCTACGTCCTTCAGGACGACAACGGCCAGATTAGAGAGACGCACAGCGTCTCGGCGGGATTGGATTACCCCGGCGTCGGCCCCGAGCACAGCTATCTCAAGGACAGCCGCCGCGCCGAATATGTGGCCGTAACCGACGAGCAGGCGCTTGACGGCTTCCAGCTCCTCTGCCAGACCGAGGGCATTGCCCCCGCCCTGGAGCCCGCCCACGCCATCTACCACGCTGCCCAGATGGCTAAATCGCTGGACAAGGAGCAAATCATTGTGGTCAACCTCTCCGGCCGCGGCGACAAGGACATGGATATCGTGGCTCGGGAACTGGGGGTGGAGCTATGAACCGAATCGCCTCCGTGTTTGCCCGGCGCGAACATAAAGCCCTCATTCCCTACGTCACCGTGGGCTATCCCAACATTGAAGCCACCATGAAAGTTGTCCCGCTGCTGGCTAAGAACGGCGCCGATATCGTTGAGTTGGGCATACCCTTCTCCGACCCCCTGGCCGACGGCGTCACCATCCAGCGCTCCAGCTTCCACGCCCTGCAAAGAGGCATCAGCCCCCGGAGTTGCCTTGATATCGCCAAGCAGCTCAGAGCCAAGGTGGATATACCCCTCGTCTTTATGACCTACTATAACCCCGTCTTTCACTACGGACTGGATGATTTTTGCAGCGCCTGTGTCGGCGCTGGCGTCGATGGTCTGATTATCCCCGACCTCCCCCCCCAGGAAGGCACCGACCTGGAAGCAATCACTCAAAAGCAGGACCTCGACCTCATCTATCTCTTAGCCCCCACCAGCACTGAGGAGCGCATCAAACTGGTGGGGCAAAGGTCACGCGGCTTCATCTACCTGGTCTCGGTGACCGGCGTTACCGGCGCCCGCGACCAACTGCCCGCCGACTTGGAGGTCTTCGTCAGCCGCGTCAAGGAGCTGGTCAGCCAACCCCTCTGCGTCGGCTTCGGCATATCGAACCCGGCGCAGGCCAAGCGCGTCGCCCGCCTCGCCGACGGGGTCATCGTGGGCAGCCGCATCATTCAGCTCATGGAGGCTGAGGACATGCACCAGGTGGGAGAGTTCATTAAGGAATTGCGGCAGGCTCTCAGCTAGATGAAGACGTTGGTGGAGTCGAACGTCTGGCTATTGACCGGGCACCTCTACAATTAAGGTCGTGCCCCCACCCCCTCACCCTGGCGGCGGGGGGCCGTCCAACCACTTATCGCCCTTTCGGTGTTTCCGGTATTCCCGGTAGATAATGAAAAAGGCCACGCTAAAGCTGAGGACATCCGAAGCCGGCAGCGACAACCAGACCCCGTTCAGCCCCAGCAGGTAGCGTAAAAGGTATAACAGGGGGATGAAGAAGATAAACTGCCGCACCAGCGACAGAACCAACGCCATCGTGCCGTTGGACAGACCCTGAAAGGTGGTGACAAACATCACGCTCGGCCCCATTAAAAGTATCGCCGCCAGCATTATGCGTATGGCCGGCACCGTTACCGCCAGCAGCTCCGGATTCTCGCTGAAGATGCCCACAATCTGGGGGGCGAAAATCTCGATAAAGAGCGTGCAGATGCCTAGCAGGGCCATAATGCTTACCGAAGCCAGCTTTACCGCCTTCCACAGGCGCTTGAAGTAACCCGCGCCGAAATTGAAGCCGACGATAGGCAGCAGCCCGTCGGAGAGCCCGAAGACGGGCATAAAAGCCAGGTCGGCGATGCGCACCACCAGCCCCACGGCGGCGATAGCCACCGACCCGAAAGCGGAGACCACGGTATTAAAGAGGATAAAGGCCAGGCTCTCCGTTATCATCAGTAT
>CAZRIU010000060.1:0-2278 GCA_964600245.1 uncultured Dehalococcoidales bacterium | reverse complement strand
ACGCGGTTGGTGGCTTCGGGATTATTCTCGCCGAAGCGCCGCGAGACGAGGGCGGCCACGCCGATGCCGCTGCCGATACCAATGGCGAAAAAGAGAATCTGGTAAGGTAATACTATCGTCAGCGCGGCGATGGCCTCGTGCCCCAGCTTGGCCACCCAGAAGGTGTCGACGATGTTATAAAGACTGATGGTTACGGTGGCGGCTATGCTGGGCAGGCTCAGACGGAGCAGCAGGCTGCCCAAAGGCGCGTAACCCAATCTTTCGGTGTACTCCTGCAATGGCCCTTCCTCTGAAAATATTCTAGGAGACTGAATATAACAAGAAGTGGAGCTGAGGGGACTCGAACCCCTGACTTCCTCCGTGCAAGGGAGGCGCTCTCCCGGCTGAGCTACAGCCCCGCTAACAGCGGTATTATAGCAACAAGCCACCCCATCCGCAATTGGCGCTAACACCCCGACGTGATACAATGAGGGCGATTACGTGACCACAGCTCATATCATCATCCTGCTGGCAACCGGCGTCGGCGTCGGCTTCGCTGGCGGCCTCCTCGGCCTCGGCGGCGCCTTTATCATGACCCCGGTTCAGTACTTCATCTTCACCAATATGGGCCTGCCCACCGACCTCGCCATCAAGCTGGCCTTCGGCACCAGCCTCCTCGTCATTCTCCCCCTCGCCGCCAGCGGCGCCTGGCGGCATAGCCTAAAGGAGGCAGTGCGCTGGCGGGCCGCCCTCATTATGGGCGGCTGCGGTCTGGTCTTTGCCTTCGGCGGGGCCACGCTGGCGGCTCACCTCCCCGGAGCGGGCTTGAAAGTCGCCTTCGGCGCCATAATCCTGGCTAGCGCCATCAGAATGCTCACCGCCCCACCCCACTCCACCCAGGCCGAGCCCCGGGAAAAACCCTGGCTTCTCATCGCCTGCGCTGTCCCCATCGGCTTTATCTGCGGCATCCTCGGCATCGGCGGCGGTATACTGATGATTCCGGTGCTGGTGCTGGCGCTCCGCTTCCGGATGCATAACGCCGTGGGCACTTCACTGGCCGTAATGCTCTTCACCGCCGTCGGCGGCGCTATCGGTTACCTCATCAACGGCCTCGGCATTGCCGGACTGCCCGACTATTCTGTAGGCTACATTAATCTTAAGTCTTGGGGGCTGCTGGCTGTCGTCAGCGTCGGCACCGCCCAGCTCGGCGCCATCGTCGCCCACAAACTCCCCGCCCGGCTCTTGAGGTATATCTTCATCGCCGTCATGCTCTACATGGGCCTAAAGATGCTCGGCCTCTTCGAATGGCTGGGCTGGCCGCTATAACCCCCAGTTTCATTCCCGCCGCTATTATGATAAGATTAACAGAACTTTAGGGAGGATAAGATGAAAAAACTGCTTATAGCCTGCTCGGTGTTGCTCCTCTTCGCGCTCCTGTCACTGCTCATGGGGGCTTCGGCCACCAAAAGCCTGGTCATTGATGTCAGTGAGGATTCTTACATCATAGCCGACCTCAACGACCCTAACGACGCCCTCGGCGTAAGGGAGGAGAACTACGGCGACCTCGACTTCGTCAAAGTCTGGTATCTCTGGAACGTGGTTCAGGAAGAGGTGATACCCGAAGTCCCCGAAGGTGAAGAGGCCGTCCCCGAGGTCGTCGAGACCGAGTTCGAGAAGATTTGGTGCGTTAGCTACCTCAAATTCGACCTGACCGAGCTTCAGGATATGGAGATTGAATCGGCCATGCTGCAGCTCTACGCCCAGCCCGTGGCCATATTGACCCCCCGCTACGTGCAGGCATATCAGGTTGACTCCGACTGGGATGAGCTCACCATCAACTTCAACAACGCCCCCGGCTGGGGGCAAACCGCTCTGGCCACCACCATCATCTATCAGGCCGACCGGTGGTACGGATGGGATTTGACCAGCGGCGTGAAAGCCGAAATTTCCTCCGGCCAGTTTTCCCTGGCCGTCATGTTCCGCGATATGGAAAAAGCCTCGGAAGAGCTGGTAGGCTTCCCCTCCCGTGAGTCCGGAGAAAACTTCCCCAGGCTGCTCATAACCTACACCGAGCCGGGCTTTGCCTTCTCCTGGTACTGGTGGGTGATTATAGGTGTGGTGGTCCTCGCCCTGCTTGCCGCTGCCTTCTTCTTCGGCACGAAGCTGAGAAGCTCCAAGAAGAGCTAATACTACAAGGTTATAAGATACAAAAAAGCTACCCCAGCCCTTAGGCTGGGGTAGCCTCTTTCTTCTACCCTCTTATTCTATATTGCAGCCTTAGAGTCCTGATACCTCTTTA
>CAZRIU010000059.1:0-7591 GCA_964600245.1 uncultured Dehalococcoidales bacterium | reverse complement strand
GTGCCCTTTCCCGCTTGACCTGCTTCAGATTTGATATTAGTCACTCGATATTCAATTGTTAAGGTGCTTAATACATAACTAAACGGCTTGGTGATTTACCACCAAGCCGTTCTTGGCTAAATCACCAAAGACCCTAGTTATGTATCAACGCCGTTCATAGGTAGCCAAATATTATCATAGTGCCGCCGCTTTGTCAAGACGATATATTCATAAATTCCTTATAAATTTCAGGCATTGGTTATTGACAGCTAGGCGCTGGCTGTGGTAGTATATCAAGTTGCCGTTTGTTAGTTCGGCTGACAGTTAAAGATTGAAATTTAGAGGCTCAATCAACAACGTCAGCTTGTGATGGATGAGCTATGGCTCATCCATTTAAATTGTATAAGCGGGAGGAATAACTAAAAAAGTGCCCACGGTTAACCAGTTAGTGCGCAAGGGGCGCAGCCGGGCGGCTAGGAAGACCAAGGCGCCCGCGTTGCTCCTCAGCTATAACGCGCTGCGGAATAGAATGGTGACGGGGCGGGGTTCTCCCCAGAAGCGTGGGGTCTGCGTGCAGGTTAAGACCACCACCCCCAAGAAGCCTAATTCGGCATTGCGCAAGATAGCGCGCGTGCGCCTGACCAATCAAATAGAGGTAACCGCTTATATCCCCGGTGAGGGGCATGAGCTTCAGGAACACTCGGTAGTGCTGATTCGCGGCGGGCGGGTAAAAGACCTGCCTGGCGTTCGCTATCATATTATCCGCGGCGCTCTAGACGCCACCGGTGTGGCTAATCGGCGTCAGGGGCGCAGTAAGTACGGAAGTAAACGGTCTGCTAGAGGCATAGTCGAGGAGGAGGCTCCGGTGGCGGAGGAGGCGACGACTGAAGCGGCGGCTGAGGAATAGGAGAGAGAAATGCCAAGGCGGTCTCGTGCTACCAGAAGAGAGATAATCCCTGACGCCAAGTACCACAACGAAATCGTCGCCCGGTTGATTAACCGGATGATGCGGTGGGGTAAGAAGAGTCGGGCGGAGGAGATAGTCTACGGCGCCCTTGATATCATGCAGACTAAGGGAGCCAAAGAACCCACCGCTACCTTAGAGCAGGCGGTGAAGAACGCCACTCCCCAGCTTGAGGTCAAACCCCGACGCGTTGGCGGCGCTACCTATCAGGTGCCCGTTGAGGTCCGCCCGGAGCGCTCTCTGTCGCTGGCTTTGCGCTGGCTGGTAGCTTCGGCCCGAGCCCGGGGCGGCAAGTCTATGGCGGAGAAGCTGGCGGGGGAGCTGAGTGACGCCGCGCGGGGAGAGGGCGTAACCATAAAGAAGCGCGAGGATACCCACAAGATGGCTGAGGCGAACCGAGCCTTTGCCCATTACCGTTGGTAGAGGATAGGACGATGTCGAAGCGTTTTCCTTTAGATAAAATACGCAATATTGCCATTATCGCTCACATTGACGCGGGTAAGACCACCGTCACCGAGCGCATACTCTATCATACCGGTCGCACCTATAAAATCGGCGAGGTCGATGAGGGCACGGCGGTGATGGACTGGATGGATGAGGAGAGGAGGCGGGGTATTACCATCACGGCGGCGGCGACCACCTGCTACTGGCAAGAGCACCGCATCAACATCATCGATACCCCGGGCCATGTCGACTTTACCGCTGAGGTGGAGCGCAGCCTGAGGGTGCTGGATGGTGGTGTGGTGGTCTTCGATGCCGTGGCCGGTGTCGAGGCGCAGTCAGAGACGGTATGGCACCAGGCGGATAGATATAACGTTTCCCGCATCTGTTTCATCAATAAGATGGACCGGGTGGGGGCTGATTTCGAGCGCACCGTTTCTATGATTGAAGAGATGCTGGGGGCTAAGCCCCTGCTGGTGCAATTACCCCTGGGCAGTGAAGCTTCGTTTGAGGGCGTCATCGACCTGGTGGAGAATAAGGCCTGGCGTTTTGAAGACGACGCTGATAAGCCGCCCGTGAAGGTGGCTATCCCCGAGTCGGAGCAGGCCAGGTGTGCCCAGGCTCGTCAGACGCTTATCGAGAAGCTGGCGGAGAGCGACGACCAGATACTGGCGCTCTATCTCGAGGGTGCCACTATTACCCCCCAAGATTTGAGGCAGGCTCTAAGACGGGTGACCCTGGCGGTTAAAGGGGTGCCCGTTCTTTGCGGTAGCGCCCTGAAGAACAAGGGCGTGCGACCCCTGCTCGATGCCGTTGTCCACTACCTGCCTTCGCCAGAGGATATGCCCCCGGTGAGGGCTATCGATACCAGGGTGGGGGGCGAGGTTACCCGTCCGCCTAAAGACAACGCCCCGTTTTCGGCGCTAGCCTTCAAGGTGGTCTCCGACCCCTTCGTCGGGCGGCTGGTCTATTTTAGAGTCTATTCGGGCACGGTGAAGGTCGGCACTCAGGTGCTTAATTCCACCCGCGGCAAGAGAGAGCGCATCGGGCGCCTGCTGCGGATGCACGCCAATCGGCGTGAGGAAGCCGAAAAGGTGGGCGCGGGCGCTATTATCGCCACCCTGGGACTTAAAAATACCTTTACCGGAGATACCCTTTGCCATTACTCCCAGCCTGTGCTCCTGGAGGCGATACGCTTCCCCGAGCCGGTAATCTCGGTATCCGTCGAGCCCAAAACCAGGGCCGACCAGGATAAGCTGGGGGGAGCCCTGCAGAGGCTGACCGAGGAAGACCCCACCTTCCGCGTCAACTACGACCAGGAGGCGGGGCAGACGATTATTTCGGGTATGGGCGAGCTTCACATGGAGTTCCTGGTGAGCCGATTGGTCAGCGAGTTCGGTGTGGAGGCCAAGATAGGCAAGCCCCGGGTATCCTATAAAGAGACGATTACCCAGCCCGTGGAGGTGGAGGGTAAGTTCATCCGCCAGAGTGGCGGGCGGGGCCAGTACGGGCATGTCTTTATCAAGCTTGAGCCTATGGAGCGGGGTGGCGGCTTCCAGTTCGTCGACCGCATTAAGGGCGGGGCTCTGCCCAAGCCGTATATTCTGGCCGCCGAGGTCGGCATCAAAGAGGCTATGGAGACGGGGGTGGTGGCGGGCTATCCCGTAGTGGATGTCAAAGCCACCCTTGTTGACGGCAGCTATCACGAGGTTGATTCTTCGGACATAGCCTTTAAGATGGCCGGTTCCATGGCACTGCGGGACGGTGTGGCTAAAGCCAAGCCCGTGCTGCTGGAGCCGATTATGAAACTGGAAATAGTTGCCCCCGAGCAGTTCCTTGGTGATATAATGGGAGACCTCAACTCCAGGCGAGGACATATTGAATCCGTCGGGGCGCGCGACACTATGTCGGTTATTCGCGCCCTGGTACCGTTGGCTGAGACTTTTGGCTACGCCACTAATCTCCGCTCGCTAACACAGGGCCGGGCGGCTTACTCGCTGGAGTTCTATCGCTACGACGAGGTGCCGTCCGAGCTGGCTGACCAGATAACGGGAAAGGCGATGGCCAGATAAAAAAAGAGGTAAAGCATGCCGAAACAAAAGATACGCATTAAACTAAAGGGTTACGACCACAAGATTCTCGACCTGTCGGTGGAGCAAATAGTGGCTGCTGTGGAGAGGACGGGGGCGGTGGTGGTGGGACCGGTACCGCTGCCCACCCGCATCCAGAAGTTCAGCGTTATCCGTTCTCCCTTTATCGACAAGGACTCGCAGGAGCAGTTCGAGATTCGGACGCACAAACGGCTGATCGACATTGTGGAGATGACATCCAAGACTATCGACGCCCTGAGCAGCCTCAATCTGCCCGCCGGGGTGGAGATAGACATCAAGTCATAGGTAAAGATTATGGTTACAGGTATAATAGGCCGAAAACTGGGCATGGGGCAGGTCTTCGCTGAATCGGGCGAAGCCGAAGCGGTGACCGCTATCGAAGCGGGGCCCTGCGTGGTAACCCAGCTTAAAACGGCCGATAAAGAAGGCTATAAAGCTGCCCAGCTTGGCTTCGGCGAGGCGAAACGCCTCAACTCCCCCCGCAAGGGGCACCTCAAGAAGCTGGGGCAGTTCCAATATCTTCGGGAATTCAGGGTGGCTGACACCGAAGGGATTAAGGTTGGTGATAAGGTGGATGTGGGGCTGTTCAAGGAGGGCGACCTGGTTGATATTACCGGTGTCACCAAGGGCAAGGGCTTTGCCGGCGTGGTAAAACGGCACGGTTTTGCCGGCGGCCCCAAGACCCACGGGCAGTCCGACCGCCACCGCGCCCCCGGCTCTATCGGGGCGACGACCTCCCCCGGCAGGGTGCTTAAGGGGAAGCGTATGGCGGGGCATATGGGTACCGACCGGGTGACGGTGCGTCACCTCAAGGTATATAAGGCCGACCCGGAGCGCAACTTGTTACTGGTTAAGGGAGCCGTTCCCGGCGCCAAGAACGGGCTGGTGCTCATCGAAAAACAGGAGGGGAAGAAATAAAGACAGTGGAAGTTCCGGTTTACAGCCTCGCTGGTGAGGTGATTAAGAATATTGAGCTGAGCGACGACGTCTTTGCTGTGCCCTTTAACGAGGCAGTGGTGCACCAGGCGCTGGTCAGGCAGCGGGCGAACGCCCGCCAGGGCACGGCCAGCACCCAGACCCGCGCCGAGGTCACCGGCAGCACGGCCAAGATGTTTCGGCAGAAGCACACCGGACTGGCGCGGGCGGGCAGCCGCAAGTCGCCGATAAGGCGGGGTGGTGGGGTTACCTTCGGCCCTAAGCCGAGGGACTACCGCCAGGATATGCCCAAAAAGATGCGCCAGCTGGCGATAAGGTGCGTGCTCTCAGCCAAGGCGAGGGACAAAGAGCTGAAGGTCCTGGAAGAACCCAAGTTCGACCAGCCCAAGACCAAGGAGATGGCCGGGGTGCTGGCGGCGCTGGGGATTGATTCCTCAGCCCTTATCGTTACCGATATGCCCGAGGAGAATCTAGTCAAGTCGGCCCGCAACCTGGCGGGGGTTAAGACCCTGCCCGCCCACATGATAAGCGTGGCCGACATTCTGTCCTATAAGATGTTACTGATGACGGAGTCAGCGGTGCGCCGCGCCGAGAGGCTCTGGGGGGGTGGCCATGCATCTGTCTGAGGTATTGCGCCGTCCCTTGGTAACGGAGAAGAATACCGCCATCCAGGCGCCTCAGGGCAAGTACGCCTTCGAGGTCGCCGCGGGGGCGAATAAAGACCAGATTAAACTGGCCGTGGAAAAGAGTTTTAAGGTCGATGTCACCCGGGTCAACGTGATGACCGTGCCGGGGCGGAGGCGGATGATGCGGGGCAGGATAGTGATGACCCCGTCCTGGAAGAAGGCGGTTGTCACCCTTAAGCCCGGCGATAAAATAGAACTGTTTGAGGGGGTCTAGGTGCCACTAAAGCAATATCGTCCCACGTCTCCCGGCCGAAGGGGAATGACCGGCTCCAGCTTTGAGGAAATAACCAAGAGCAAGCCGGAGAAGTCACTGCTGGCGCCCAAAAAGAGGAAGGCGGGACGAAGTAACCAGGGAAAGATAACGGTGCGCCACCGCGGCGGCGGCGCCAAGCGAAGGCTGCGCGTGCTGGACTTTAAGCGCAATAAACTGGGCGTCCCGGGCCGCGTGGCCGCCATTGAATACGACCCCAATCGCTCGGCTCGTATCGCTCTCATCCACTATGCCGATGGGGATAAGCGCTATATACTCGCCCCCAACGAGCTTAAGGTGGACGACAGCATAAAGTCGGGTCCTGATGCTGAGGTGAAACCGGGCAACGCCCTGCCCTTGAAGCAAATCCCCACCGGCACCATGATACATAACATTGAGATGGAGGTGGGGAAAGGGGGGCAGCTGGTGCGCAGCGCGGGCGTTGCCGCCCAGCTGATGGCTAAAGAAGGCAAATACGCCCTGGTGCGCCTGCCCTCGGGCGAGATGCGGCGCATCAGTATTGATTGCCTGGCCACTATCGGCCAGGTGGGTAATGTCGACCATCGTAGTGTTAATCTGGGCAAGGCGGGCCGCAGGCGCTGGTTGGGCTGGCGGCCTGCGGTAAGGGGTTCGGCGATGAGCCCCCGCGACCACCCCCATGGGGGTGGGGAGGGTAGAGCCCCCATAGGCTTGCCCGGACCGAAGACACCCTGGGGTAAGCCGGCCTTGGGCTACAGAACGCGCAAGGCAAAGGCTTCCGACAGGATGATTGTCAAGCGTAGAGGGAAGTGACAAAATGTCGAGGTCAACCAAAAAGGGTCCGGCGATTGACGCCAAGCTGCTCAAGAAAGTGGAGGCACTGAACCGCTCTGGGGAGAAGGCGGTGATAAAGACCTGGTCGCGCTGGTCTACCGTCATGCCCCAGATGGTGGGTCTTACCATCGGCGTCCACGACGGGCGGCGACACGTGCCCATCTTCATCACCGAGAATATGGTGGGGCACAAGCTGGGCGAGTTCGCTATATCCCGAACCTTCCGGGGCCACGGCTCCAGGGGGGAGAAGGTGACCCAAGTAAGGAAGAGGCCTTAAGAGTATAAATGGAAGTGAGAGCCGTAGCTAAAGATACCGGCATATCGCCGCGCAAGGTACGCCCGCTGGTGGATATGGTGCGGGGCAAGAGGGTGGACGAGGCACTAACCCTGCTTCAGTTCACGCCTACCCCCACCGCCCGCGTGGTAGCCAGGGTGGTGAAATCAGCCGCGTCTAACGCGGAGAATAATTTTCAGATGGAACCGGCCGATTTGAGGATTGTGAACATCTTTACCGGTGAGGCGAGGACGTTAAAGAGGTTTCGCCCGCGGGCAAGGGGGCGAGCCAACCGTATTCTCAAGCGTTCCAGCCATATTACCGTCGTCGTTAGCGAGGAGGCAGAGTAATTGGGTCGTAAGGTCCACCCTTTCGGTTTTAGGCTAGGGGTCATACGCAACTGGCAGGCCAAGTGGTATGCTGACAAGAGCTATATCGACTTCTTGCAGGAAGACCTCCAGCTTCGGAAGGCTATAGCTGCTGGATATGCCGAAGCTGGTATTTCCCTGGTGGAAATAGAACGCCAGGCGAATAAGGTCGCCATAACCATCCATACCGCCCGCCCCGGCGTCGTCATCGGACGAGGGGGGCAGCGGGTCGATGAGATGAGGGCGCAGCTGGAGGCCCTTATCGGCAAGAGGATTCAACTGAGTATCCTGGAGGTCCAGCAGCCCGAGCTGGATGCCTACCTGGTAGCTAAGTCGGTAGCCGAGCAAATCGAGCACCGCGTGGCTTTCCGCCGGGCGATGAAGCAGGCCATGTTCCGCACCATGCAGGCTGGGGCCAAGGGCATGAGAATCAGTTGCTCGGGTAGGCTGGGTGGTGCTGAGATAGCCCGCCGCGAGGTTATGCACCAGGGGCAGGTGCCCCTGCATACACTGCGGGCCGACATTGATTACGGATTTACCGAGGCGCGCACCACGCTGGGGCGAATCGGGGTCAAGGTCTGGGTCTATCGGGGCGATGTTCTACCCGAGATCACTAGGCCCGAGGCTGAGGAAGCCGCCGAAGAAGCGGCGCCCAAGCCCCCGGTAGCGCCGCCAAAGAAAGCAAAGGCAAAAGCGGTCGCTGAGGAAAAACCGGAAGTGAAGGCGGAGGTGGCCGTCGAAGAAAAGCCAAAGGCAAAAGCGAAAGCAG
>CAZRIU010000058.1:0-7754 GCA_964600245.1 uncultured Dehalococcoidales bacterium | reverse complement strand
AGGGCGCCGACGACGTAACCGATAAAGGTGCCGAATGCCGCCTTCAAGGCGCCTTTTGCCTTCCTCTTGGCCAGGAATTCAAAAAGGAAAGCGCCCAGGAAGGGACCAAGGATAACTCCCCAGACACCGAAGACAAATACGCCCACAATCAAGCCCAGAAAAGCGCCTAAAACGCCGTATTTGCTGGCCTGGAACTTTTTGGCGCCCAGCATCGGCGCCAGGACGTCGAGGAGCAGTATCAGCGCCGTGAGAGCGGCGAAGACAATGATGGTGACGACCGAAATTCTCTCGAAGCCGGTGCCGATGGCGTAGATAAAGAGGCCAAGCCAGGCCAGGGGGATTCCGGGGAGGATGGGAGCAAAAACGCCGATTAGCCCCACCAGCATCAAGAGCGAGCAGATAAGGGCGTATATGGCCAGTTCCATTGCGGTAAATCTTATCACATCTAGCGCATTTATACACCTCGTGTTGACAAATCAGCCTGCCTGTGATAAAGTCAAATCCAAGGAAACTGGGTATATAGAATGTTAAAGAATATTGTCTCCCCAGCTTCATATTTTACGACCTTCATATTTACCGAGCGCACCTAGTGCGCATCGGGGGGAGACAATATTGTGACAATCTAATAGTATAACTAGAAATAAATTAGAAAGGTTTAGAGTATTCCCCCCAAGCGGGGGGAATTTTATTTATTAAGGACTATGAAAAACTCAAAGAAGAACCAAAAGATGGCGGGACCTTTAGACGGGGTCAGGGTGGTGGAGATAACCATGTTCCAGCAGGGGCCGGTATGCGGCACCAAGCTGGGGGACATGGGCGCCGACGTAATTAAAGTAGAGCCTCCGACCGGGGACCCGGGGCGGGGTTTTATGAGGATTATCGGCACCATGGTCGGCCTTAAGGGGCGGAATTACTACTTCGAGCAGCATAACCGCAACAAGCGGAGCATCGTACTGGACTTGAAAAATGGGCGGAGCAAGGAGCTGTTCTTAAAGCTGATTGATAGTGCCGACGTCTTTCTGACCAACATGAGCATAGAAGCCCCTAAGAAGATGGGTCTCGGGCCCGATGTGTTGATGAAGCGGAATCCGCGCCTGATTTACGCCCAGGCTTCGGGTTGGGGAAGGAAGGGCCCCGACGCCAACGAGCTTTCCTTTGACTATACCGGTATCGGTCGGTCGGGGCTTATGATGTCCTCCGGTGAGCGGGGCACGCCCCCATCTCAGGTCTTGCCCGGGCTGGGAGACGAGCTGGGAGGGATGGTCTGTGCCTGGGCGATTTGCGCTGCCCTCTATGCAAGAGAGAAGACGGGGAAAGGGCAATTAGTTGACACTTCGCTCATGGGCAGCCTCATTTGTATGGAGAGCCTGGTCTTATCGGCGCCAGCCATGCTGGGGCGGGAGTTCCCCCGGGAGATAAGGACTGAGGCGGGCAACCCTATCTATAACCACTACCAGGCCAAAGACGGTAAGTGGTTTATCCTGGCCCACCTCCAGCCCGACCGTTACTGGCCTAACGCCTGCCGCGCTCTGGGCATGCCCGAGCTGGCGAAAGATCCCCGCTTCAACAGCATAGAATCCAGGGGACAGAACGCCAAAGAGCTTATCGCCATTATGGACAAGAAGTTTGCCACCAAGACCCGAGAAGAGTGGTTTAAGGTTTTTGAGCGGCAGGGCTTAATTCACAGCCCCATCCAGACCCTCACCGAGGTCATTGATGACCCGCAGGCGATGGCCAATAACTATGTTAACTGGTTCGACCATCCCGTCTTCGGCAGGACCAAGATGGTCGGTTTTCCCTGGGATTTTAGCCAGACACCGGCCTCGATAAGGCGGGAGGCTCCCGAACTGGGCCAGCATACTGAGGAGATTCTATTGGAGATGGGTTACAGTTGGGATGATATCACTAAGTTGAAAACTGAGGGGGTAATACCTTAGAATATACATAGGGTAAGAGTTGACGGTGCGAATAACCTGTGTTAGACTACTGCCCAAGGTAAAAAGGAAATGATAAATACTGCTTCCCAGGCTTATTACTATTACTACTTTTATACCGGCGTTAGCGGCGCTTGGGAGGCAGAGCATGGAGATTAGCTAGACCAATTACAAGATAAACCAGTAGAGCCATAAATATAAGCCCCTCCCAAGCGGAGGGGCTTCTGTTTGGCAAAAGATGATAGCACACAGTTGAAAACTGACTAGCTAATACCTTAAACTAGGCATTGTAAGAAAGGGGTGACGTTATGCCAGAAAAGGTTGCTCTTAAAGGACTGGCGGAGGCGGATAGATACTATCAGGATTACGGCTTGAGAGCCAGGGAGCTTAAGAAGCAGGGCAAGAAGATAATCGGCTACCTTTGTGCCTTCACGCCTGCGGAGGTAATCACCGCCGCTGGCTTTGTGCCCGTCCGCATAAAGGGCGATGTCAATGAGCCGATTACCAAGGCGGATACCGAGATGGAGACCATCATCTGCCCGCTGGTTCGCAGCTGCTTCGATATGGCGCTTAAAGGTAACTACGAATTTCTCGATGGCTTAGTCATCCCCCACGCCTGCGATAGCATCTGCCGCACCTACGATATCTGGAAGTATAATCTCAATCTTCCCTACGCCCATTTCATCAACATGCCCCACGGCACCGATGACGCTTCATTAGAGTTCTACAAGGAAATGCTCAATACCTTCCGCACCAGCCTGGGTAAGTTTGCTGGCAAGGAGATTTCCGACGGAGCGCTGGCCGAGGCAATCAAGCTTCATAACCAGAACCGGGCTAAGGTGAAGGAGCTCTACGAGCTGCGCAAGGCATCACCACCACTGATTTCGGGCGAGGAGCTGACCAAGGTTTTAATCGCTGTCATGAGCCTGCCCGTGGAGGAGTCTATCAAGCTGCTGGGCGAGGTTATCGCCGAAGCTAAGGGGAGGGGTGTTTCCACCCAGAAACAGGCCCGAATAATGGTTATCGGCGCTCAGGTGGACGATATCGCCTTTATCAAGCTGATTGAGGACTCTGGTGCCTGGGTGGTGGCTGACGACCTCTGCCCTGGAGCCAGGGAGTTTTTGGCCCAGGTGGACGTTACCCCCGACCCCGTGGCTGGACTTGCCGAGCGCTACCTGAGGAAGATAAAGTGCGGGCGGACCTACCGCGAGATGGTGGGTAACTACCAAGAATATCTGGAGGATAGGTTCGGCCACATGGGGCGTATGATTGACGACTTCAAGGTGGATGGGGTGGTGCTCTATATCTACAAGTACTGCGACCCCTACGGTTTCGAGGTGCCCCAGATAAAGAGCTATATCGAGGCTAAGGGCACACCCGTGCTCTACCTTGAAGACGAGTATTCCATGTCCACCATCGGACGGCTGAGAACCCGAATCCAGGCCTTCCTGGAAATGCTCAGCTAAAATAGTCGAAGATAAAGGAGAACGGTTATGACCGAGGAAAAGAAGCCTGAAGAGAGAAAGAAGAGAAGGACGGCTACCGAGGCGGCGGCCAAAATTGGCCCCATGCAAAAGGTCAACATACAAGGTGTAGCCCAGGCCAAGGCGGAGGGGAAAAAGGTGGCCTACGCCTTTATCTGCTGCGGTTACGACGAGATTATCCGGGCGATGGACATAGTGCCCATGTGGACGGAGGCCTACGCCGGCATCTGCGGGGCTAAGCGCGACGCCCAGCGATTCTTGGAGAGGGCGGAGGCGGAGAATTTCTCCCGTTCTCTCTGCACCTACGCCCTCTGTGGACTGGGCTTCGATGCCTGGCGCGAAGAGCTGGGTGAAATGCCACCCGAAGCCCCCTGGGGAGGACAGGTGAAACCGGATGTTATGCTGGGCAGCGGGCAGATACTCTGTGACCCCAGGAACAAGTGGTATCAGGCCGCCCAGCACTATATGCCCGATGTACCTGTCTATGACGTGGGGATGCCCTGGCCACTCTACGAGAGCGACTATGATTACCACGAGGTCCAAGACTACTACGTGAACTATATCGTCGCTGAGCTAAGGGGGCTGGTGAAGTTCCTGGAGAAGCACACCGGCGAGAAGATGGACTGGGAGAGATTGGCTGAGCTGGTCGCCCTCAGTGATAAGACCTGGAATCTAATCTGGGAGACCTACGAGCTGCGCCGGGCGGTGCCTTCGCCTATGGGCACGGGCGACGCCATGAACACCATGGTGCCCATCGTCTTTATGATGGGCACGCAGGAGGCCTACGACTTCTTCCAGGAATTGAATAAGGAGCTTAAAGAGAAGATAGCCAAGAAAGAGGGCGAGATTCCCGACGAGAAATACCGACTGCTTTGGGGTGGGGGACTACCCGCCTGGTTCGCCCTGAGCGACTTCAACTACTTCAACAGCAAGGGGGCGGTCTTCCCGGTGGAGACGACCTACCGCATGGTGGAGGCTATCTATAACTTCGATATAGATTTATCAAAGATTACCGACCCACTGGAGCATATCGCCTGGCGGTGGGTGAAGTTCTGGACCTACTGGCACGACCGGGCCCGCAAGCGCCCCGGTTCCCACCCCGACGTCGAGCAGCTGATTAAATATATCGAGGACTATAAGATAGACGGCATCGTCATGCACGAAGCCTTCTCCTGCCGCTCCTGGCATCCGGGCCTTATCTGGAAGCTGAACCTGCTCAAAAAGGTCTACCGCGATATTCCTTCCTTAGTGCTGGAGAGCGATATTGTCGATATCAGCTCCTATAACGAGGCCGACACCAGAGCCAGGATAGACGCCTTTATCGACACGCTGGAAGCGGTGAGGAGGTAGGGGTTTATGCGACATTTTGCCGGCGTAGATATCGGCTCCACCATGACTAAGGTGGTCATTATGAACGATTCAGTGCTGGCTTCGGTAATCGGGCCTACGGGCCCGGAGCACCGCAAGCTGGCTAACCGCGTCATGGAAGAAGCACTCAAAAAGGCGAAGCTGCCTTTCGAGGATATAACCTACGTCGTGGCTACTGGCTACGGAAGAATCAACGTACCCTTTGCCGATAAGCAGATAACCGAGATATCCTGCCACGCCAGGGGAGTGGCTCACCTGCTGCCCAGGGCGAGAACGGTGGTTGACATCGGCGGGCAGGACAGCAAGGGGATTAAGCTCAAGGACGGTCGGGCGGTGGACTTCGTCATGAACGATAAGTGCGCCGCAGGGACGGGCCGATTCTTGGAGGTGGCCGCCGAGGAGCTCGGCGTCAAACTGGAGGATATGGGCAGGTTATCACTAGAAGCTAAGAATGCGGTGAGGATAAGCAATACCTGCACCGTCTTTGCCGCTCAAGAAGTGGTGACCAAGCTGTCGGGCGGGGCGGCGCTGCCCGATATTATCGCTGGCTTGCACGAAGCCATCGCCACTAGAGTCTACAGTATGCTGCGGCGGCTAAAGGTTGAGAGAGAGGTGGTGCTGACGGGGGGTGGAGCCAAGAATGTCGGGCTGGTCAAGGCGCTGGAAGCCAAGCTGGGCTTTGCCGTAGTGGTGCCACCCGAGCCGCTGCTCACCGGGGCAATTGGGGCAGCGCTATTGGGCAGGGATATAGTCAAAGAGGCGGAGGAAAAGGGGATGACCTTAACCAAAGCCGAGCGCCGCTTACAAGAAGCCACTCTCTTTACATAACGCGAGAAACAAAAGCTATGATATATGTTGCTGGAATAGATATCGGTTCCGCTTTTTCTAAAGCGGTGGTAGTTTCCGGAGGCGAAATCGTCTCCCATCACATCATGCCCTCGGGGGGTAACTATAAGCTCACCGCCGAGGCAGTGGTCAAAAAGGCGCTGGCCAAAGCCAAGATGTCCTTAAAGGATATTGGCTATATCGTCGCCACCGGTTACGGCGCCTCGAACGCTGCATCTGCCAATGAGATTGTTACTGACCTTTCCTGTCAGGGGAGGGGGATAGCCTACCTTTTCCCCTCGGCGCGGACGGTAATCGATATCGGCGGGCAGTTCACCCGGGTCTTCCGCGTCAACGAGAAGGGGAGGGTTACCTCCTTCTTGCAGAGCGAAAAGTGCGCTGCTGGCAGCGGGCGCTTCTTACAGGTAATCGCTAAGGTCTTGCAGATTGACCTGGAGGATATCGGCGAGCTATCGCTGAAATCTAAGAACAGGGTTGATTTTAATACGGGCTGTGCCGTCTTCGCCGAGTCGGAGGCGATCTCCCGCATCGCTGAGGGTGCGCTAAAAGAGGATATTTTAGCCGGCCTTCATCGTACTCTGGCGGCTAAAATCCAGAGCATGGTGGAGAGGGTAGGTTTAGAGCCCGATTGCGCGGTGGTGGGGGGTGGGGCCAAAGATATAGGGCTGGTAAAAAGCATAGAAAAAAGTCTAGGCTGCCAGCTTTTGCTGCCTAATGAGCCGCAAATCGTGGCGGCGCTGGGGGCGGCTTTGCTGGCTGAGGAAAAGGCATTGCCGTCAAGGTCGGTCACTAACCTGAAGGGAGGTTAACATGGAGAAGAAGATTATCGCACAACTGGAAAAAATTGTGGGCAGGGGGGTGGTGCTAACCTCTAAGGAGGACCTGACCACCTATTCCTATGATGGCACCGCTACCTGGGCGCATATGCCCGACGTGGTGGTGCTGCCGACTACCGTCGAGCAGGTGTCCCAGATTCTAAAGCTGGCTAACGACAACAAGATACCGGTGACCCCACGCGGCGCTGGCACCAACGTCAGCGGCGGTTCCATACCCATCAAGGGTGGCATCGTGCTCTGCACGGTAAAAATGAATAAAATCCTGGATATAAATAAGACTAACTTCACGGCCACCGTCGAGCCGGGCGTCGTGCTGCAGGACTTCAACATGGCGCTGGCCAAGCAGGGGCTGTTCTATCCCCCCGACCCCCAGAGCTTTTTGGGCTGCACCGTGGGCGGTACCATCGCCGAGAACGCGGGCGGACCCTACTGCGTCAAGTACGGCGTGACCAAGCAGTATGTCCTCGGGCTGGAGGTGGTCTTAGCCAACGGTTACATCATGAAGCTGGGTGGGGTGACGGTGAAGAACCGCACCGGCTATGAGCTGATGATGCTCTTCACCGGCTCCGAGGGAACGCTGGGGGTAATCACCAAGATAACCCTAAGGCTAATACCCATGCCGCAGGCGAGCAAGACGATGATGGCCGTTTTCGACGATATGACGGCGGGCGGGCAGGCGGTCTCTAATATACTGGCCAGTGGTGTGGTGCCGGCCAAGATTGAGTTCGTCGATAACTTCATTCTGCGCCGCATCGAGGAAATGATGCCGATGGGCCTGCCGACAGATGCGCAAGCGCTGCTGCTTATAATGTCTGACGGCTCCCCGGCGACGGTGGAGGCGGAGACCGAGCAGATTGTCGATACCCTGAAAAAGAGCGGGGCGAGAGAGGTCAAGGTAGCCAAGGACGCTGATGAAGCTGCCAAATACTGGAAGATGAGGAGCGCTGGCTTTGCCGCCACCTTTGGCGCGGCCAAGACCGTCCTCGCCGAGGATGTGGCCGTGCCCCGCGACAAGCTGGCCGAGTTCATCGACAAGCTGCAGGAGATATCCAAGAGAACAGGCTTCTTCATCAGCTATCTGGGTCATGCCGGGGACGGCAATCTGCACCCGGCGATATTTACCGACGTCAGTAAGAAAGAGGAATTCGCCCGTGCTGAGGCAGCCATGGAAGAAATCTTCGAGGCGGCGCTTTCGCTGGGCGGAGTCCTCTCCGGAGAGCACGGCATCGGGCTGGAGAAACAGCGTTTTCTGAAGAGGGCGATGGACCCGGTAGCCCTCAACCTGA
>CAZRIU010000057.1:0-7835 GCA_964600245.1 uncultured Dehalococcoidales bacterium | reverse complement strand
CATTAATTTCCCGGCGGTCTGCCTTATTGTTTCCGGTGGGCATAGCGACCTGGTCTTGGTGCGGGGGCACGGCGATTACGCGGTGCTGGGGCGGACCCGGGATGACGCCGCTGGCGAAGCCTTCGATAAAGCCGCCCGAATACTGGGCTTGGGCTATCCCGGTGGTCCGGCTATCGAGCAGGCAGCCAGGGGTGGCGCGGCCTCCATTCCCCTGCCCCGCGCCTGGCTCAAGGGGAGCCGTGATTTTAGTTTTAGCGGGGTCAAGACGGCGCTGCTGCGCCTGGCGGAAGCGGGCGAGATTTCTTCAGCGGCCGACGCTGCCGCCAGCTTTCAGGAAGCGGTGGTCGACGTTTTAGTGACTAAGACGATAGCCGTCGCCAAGGAGCGTCGGGCCAAGCAGGTCTTGCTGGCGGGTGGGGTGGCATCGAATACAAGGCTGCGGCAGCGATTGGAGGAAAAATCCCCCCTCCCCGTGCTCGTTCCGCCGCCCATTCTTTGCACCGATAACGCGGCTATGATCGCCGCCTGCGGCTACTACCGCCTGCAGGCGGGTAAGACGAATGGCTTTGACCTTGATGTTGTCCCTGGCCTTAGGTTGAGTTAATCAGAAGGTGCTTTGTCAAGATAATGACTATTATATGACCCTATATGGCTGTGAATAGCTGAAATCAGCTCTGAATATTCATATACCATGTTGTAGTTTTAGCCCAGTTAGGTTATGATAAATCGTTAGCACTCTCCGCCCGAGAGTGCTAAAATAAGAGTAGTAATTGAGCTAGAATAAGGAGGATTAGCATGGCGATTTCGCTTAAACCGCTGGCTGACCGGGTAGTGGTTAAGCCTATCGAGAGGGAAGAGGTCACCAAGACGGGCATCGTCCTGCCTGATACCGCCAAGGAGAAGCCCCAGGAGGGCAAGGTACTGGCGGTCGGGCCGGGAAGGCTGACCGAGGACGGTAAACGGGTGGCTATGGACGTTAAGGTCGGCGATGTGGTGCTCTATGTCAAGTACGGTGGCACCGAGATTAAGGTCGACGGCGAGGAACTGATGATACTGAGTGAGAACGACATTTTAGCCAAGAAGGCTAGCAAGAAGTAAGGAGGTAAAATGGCTAAGCAGATTGTATTTGATGATGAAGTCAGGCACGCAATAAAGAAGGGGATAGATACCCTGGCCGATGCGGTCAAGGTGACCCTGGGCCCCAAGGGTCATTGCGTGGCGCTGGACAAGAAATGGGGGGCACCGTCGGTTATCGACGACGGGGTTACCATTGCCAAGGATATTGAGCTCCCTGACCCCTTTGAGAACATGGGTGTTCAGCTTGTCAAGGAAGCAGCCACCAAGACTAACGACGCCTGTGGCGATGGCACCACCACCTCCACGGTACTGGCTCATGCCATTATCAGTGAAGGCTTTAAGAATGTGGCTGCTGGTGCCGAGCCCATAGCGCTGAAGAGGGGCATTGAGAAGGCGACCACGGCCATTGTTGATGAGCTAAAGCGGGTATCGGTTGAGGTCAAGGGCAAGGAACAGATTGCTCAGGTAGGCACCATCACCGCCAAAGATAAAGAGATCGGCGACCTGATTGCCGAGGTGATGGAAAAGGTGGGTAAGGACGGCGTTATCACCGTAGAAGAGTCCAAGGGGATTAAGTACGAGACGGACTACGTGGAAGGCATGCAGTTCGACCGTGGTTACATGAGCGCCTACTTTATCACCAATGCCGAGAAGATGGAGACGGAGATAGAAGACCCCTACATCCTCATCACCGACAAGAAAATCTCGGCGATGTCCGACCTGCTGCCGGCCCTGGAGAAGGTACTGCAGGTATCCAAGAACCTGCTCATTATCGCCGAGGACATAGAGGGCGAGGCCCTGGCCACCCTGGTGGTCAATAAGCTGCGGGGCACCATCAACGTGCTGGCGGTCAAGGCGCCCGGATTTGGCGACCGCCGCAAGGCAATGCTGGAAGACATCGCCATACTCACCGGAGGCAAGGTTATCTCGGAGGAAGTCGGGCGCAAGCTGGACTCGGTTACCGTGGAAGACCTGGGTCGGGCCCGCCGGGTAACCTCGGATAAGGACAACACCACCATCGTTGAGGGCAAGGGCTCGGAAGAAGCCATCAAAGCCAGAATCAAGCAGATTAAGGCCCAGATAGAAGAAACCACCTCCGATTTCGACCGCGAGAAGCTGCAGGAAAGACAGGCCAAGCTGGTCGGCGGTGTCGGCGTCATCAAGGTTGGTGCCGCTACCGAGGTCGAGCTTAAGGAGAGGAAGCATCGGGTCGAGGACGCACTGTCGGCAACTCGGGCGGCGGTGGAGGAGGGCATTCTGCCCGGTGGTGGGGTGGCTCTGCTGCGGGCTACCAAGGTGCTAAAGAAGGTGGTTGCCATCGCCGATGAGATGACCGGCGTTAACATTGTCCGCAAAGCGGTGGAGGAGCCGATTCGCTGGATTGCCGAGAATGCTGGTAAAGATGGTTCGGTGATAGTCGATTCGGTGAAGAAGAGCAAGGCTGGTATTGGCTATGATGCCGAAGCCGATGAGTTCGGTGATATGGTGGAGAAGGGCATTATCGACCCGACCAAGGTGGTAAGGTCGGCCCTAGAGAACGCCGCCAGTATCGCCATCATGGTTTTGATTACCGAATCTCTGGTGGCTGATATACCGGAGAAGGAGAAAGCCCCGGCAATGCCACCGGGCGGTATGGGTGGTATGGAAGGAATGATGTAATCCTTCCCTTTTATGTATTAGGGAGCCGTGGCTTTCGGGCTGCGGCTTCTTTTATAGTATGAGGAGCTCCTCTAGCGGCTCGTCAGCCACGGGACCAACCACCGCTAGTCTTAGCTGATTTGGGACCAGTAGTTCACCAGCTAGCTGCTGTATTTCCTCGGCGGTGATGACATCGACAATGTCTAATACTTGGTCAACGCTTAAGACGCGCCGGGTGAGAATCTCCTGCCCTCCTGTCCAGCCAGCAACGCTGCGGCTATCCTCCATGCGCAGCAGCAGGCGCCCCTTGGATAGCTCCCTGGCTTTGGTCAGCTCCGCCTTAGGTACGGGCTCCTTGAGTTTGGAGAGTTCTTCTAATATAGCCTTGATGGCTACTGGAAGATTTTTGGGTTCCACACCCGCGTAAATAGTAACCGAGCCGGTGTCGGCGAAGTGCTCGGCGTAGCTGTGGATGCTGTAGGCCAGCCCCATACGGTCGCGAATCTCGGTAAAGAGGCGGCTGCTCATGCCTTCCCCTAGGATGACATTGAGCAGGTCGAGGGTAAAGCGCTTGGGGTGGAACAGGGACAACCCGCTCAGCGCTAGGCAGAGGTGGGCCTGCTCGGTCTCTTTCGCCTCGATACGGAGGCGGGGGAACTTTTGCTCTTTATATGGGGAATAGGTGGGGTTGGGCTTGGGCTCAACCCATTCGCCCAGGGCTTGCTCGATGGCGCTTACCATCTCCCCGTGCTCCCCGGCACCAGCGACGCTGACCACGGTGTTGGCGGGCAGATATTGCCGCCCCAGGTAGTCGACTATCATCTCGCGGGTGATGGCGGCTACTGATTCCTTGCTGCCGGCAATGTCTCTACCCAGCGGGTGTTGGGGCCAGAGCAGCTCGTCGATGAGCATGCTGACCAGCTGGGAGGGGGAGTCCTTACTCATGTTTATCTCTTCGCTGATAACCTGGCGCTCGCGCTCGATATCGGCCGGGTCGAGGCGGGAATTGAGCAGTATATCGGCCAGCACGTCCAGCGCCAGGGGGAGGTGGGGTTGGGCTATCTTGCACCAGTAAACGGTCAGCTCTTTATCGGTGCCAGCGTTGATTATTCCCCCCACCCCCTCGATGGCCTCGGAGATTTCCCGGGAGGTGGTGCGTTTGGGTGTGCCCCGGAAGCAGAGGTGCTCAATAAAGTGGGAGACGCCCGCCTGCGGCTCGGTCTCGTACCTGGAACCGACCCCGATAAAGATGCAGACGGATACCGAGCGGGTTTGGGGCATGGGGGTGGTGATAACCCGCAGGCCGTTGTCCAGAGTAGTCTGTTGATACAATACCCCGCCTTTTCTATTAGAGAGTAGACGATATTCTAACGGTATGCTTTGGGGGTGTCAATCGGGGTTGGCTCCCCCCCACCTGAGTTTTCTTCCCGCCCGATACCCACCCTACAGAGGTGTCACCTCTATATACTTCTCTCACCCCACACCGCTTTGAGGGGGTTTTAAAGGGGGCAACGCCCCCTTTTTCCTTAAAGGGTGGCGGGTGGGAGTAGATAAAATCGGGGTGGAGATGACTTTCACCAGCTTTTATTATAAACTAAATACATATTTAATCTTTGTCTGATGTGAGCTGGTAGTTGATATGGAAAAGTATAAATACCAGAGCTTTATTCCCCAGTACTACAATGTGACCACCAAGCTCATCGACGAGATGGTGGAAAAGGGGTTGGGGGAAAAGGTGGCGGTATACTACAAGGACAAGACCTACACCTACGCCGAGATGCAGAGCCTGATAAACCGGGTGGGGAATGCGCTTAAGATACTGGGCGTGCATATGGAGGAGAGGGTGATGCTGGTGATGTACGATTCCCCCGAGGCGATGGCCTGCTTCTACGGCGCCATAAAAATCGGCGCTATCCCGACTCCGGTCAACTATATGTACACCATGCACGACTACCGTTACCTGCTCAACAACAGCCGTGCCCGCACCCTTATCGCCGACAGCGATTTTATTGAGGCGATTGAGGGCTTCCGGGATAAGTTTCTCTACTTGGAGAATACTATCATCGTCGGCGAGAAAACCAGGGCTTATCACATATCATTCCATGACATCGTCGACCGATGCTCCGATAAGCTCGAAGTGGCTTATACCACCTTTGAAGACGCCGCTTTCTGGAATTACACCTCGGGCAGCACCGGTGTTCCCAAGGCGGCGGTTCACCTGCAGAATGATGTCTTTAGCTGTATTGATAACTATGCTAAAGCTGTCTTGGGTATTACTCAGGGCGATTTACTCTACTCAGCATCCAAGTTTTTCTTCGCCTACGGGCTGGGTAACAGCTTCTTTTATCCCCTAGCTCTGGGTGCTTCGGTGGTTCTGCTTCCCGACCGCCCTCGACCCGAGACCATATTTGCCACCATCAACCGCTATCACCCCACTGTGTTTTTCGGCGTGCCCACGCTTTATGCCAATATGCTTGAGGTAGAAGGCGCCGAGAAAAAATACGATTTGTCCTCTTTGCGCATCTGTACCTCGGCCGGTGAAGCCCTGCCCAAAGAAATCTTCTATGAATGGAAAGAGAGGTTTGGGCTGGAAATACTGGACGGCATCGGTTCCACCGAGCTATTACACATCTTTATATCCAACCGCCCCGGTGACGTCAAACCGGGCAGCTCGGGAAAACTTGTCCCCGGCTATCAGGCTAAGATTATCAATGAGGAAGGTGAAGAGGTGCCTGATGGTGAGGTGGGTACTCTGCAGGTAAAGGGAGAATCAACGGCACTTTATTACTATCGCCATTCCGAGAAGACCAAGACCTCCATGCTGGGAGAGTGGTTTAACACCGGAGACAGGTACTACCGTGATGCCCAAGGTTACTACTACTACCGTGGCCGCAGCGATGATATGCTTAAGGTGGGAGGTATATGGGTTTCGCCTATTGAGGTTGAAGACGCCCTGATTTCTCATCCCGCGGTGCGGGAGGCGGCGGTGGTGGCCAAAAAAGACGGACATAGCTTGATTAAGCCCAAGGCATACGTAGCGCTCAAGAAGGGCCGCCGTCCGTCGGACAAACTGGCCAAGGATATTCAGCTCTTTGTCAAGAAGAGCATAGCGCCCTACAAATACCCGCGCTGGATAGAGTTCACCAAGAAACTGCCCAAGACTACCACCGGTAAGATACAGCGCTATAAATTGAGGGAAGAAGATTAGCTTTAAGGGGGGCGTAAGCCCCCCTTTAAAAGCGAGATTTATAGGATTGGCTAATCTGCCAACCTTGTTGCTCCAGACTCCAAGTCATAAATTGAAATTGATTGTCTTTAGCTAAAACAAAGGTTGAGCTCCCCCTCATATCACCGTCATTGAGCAAAAAAACTCCCAAGTCAGGAGATTCTTGATAAACAGGAAAGTGGGTATGCCCGAAAACGATACCTTTACAATGCTTATTATCTCGTGCATCAAGCACAGCACCAATCTGAATAGGCTGAACGATTGCTAGATAAAAACTCGTTATGGGCTCACCCTTAGTTGCCGCCTTAATTGCCCCAGGTGTTGCTCGTTTTTTGCGCATGAAAACCGACTTGAACCATGTTTTAATCTTGCCTATCAAATGTAAAGGCACTAGTGCTGGGTCATATTCATGCCCGTGACAGTACCAGACACCGTTGTCCATAAAGGGTTTGACAATACTAATAGAGCTAATAGGGTTGGGGAGCTTGCGGCCTTGATATTTTTCAAGTTCATCGTCATGATTACCAGGTATCACTTTGGTTGGGACTTTAGCTGCTAAATCGCCGAATCTTTTGGCTAATGGATGTGCGAGACAGTTGTCAAGGCCTATCCCGTCATCAATGTGAAACCAATCTCCTAACCCCCAAATCTCATCCCCGTTTTCATAGTTCTGCGAAATATAATCTACAATCTTCCCCATAACATCGTATTCGACATCAGTATGCCCGATATGTAAATCGGACAAAATAAACCTCTTCATTTCTACACCTCCTCCGTGTTGGCTTTGCTTTCAATTAGGAACGTAAGTAATTTTACTAGTCATATGCCTCCTTGCCGAGGAGAATACTCGCTAACTTTAATTATAACACTGAATCATAGGAGCATTGCGCAACAAGCTAAATTGACTTGAACCTCTAGCACTGCTAACATTGAGGAAATGACATCAAAGCTGGTTCTATTTCCCTCAACGGCTGAGGTTGATAATAAGGGACACCTGCTCATCGGCGGCTGCGATAGCGTGGAGTTGGCCGCCGAGTTCGGCACACCGCTCTATGTCTTCGACGAGCTTGGCATACGCCGTCGCTGTGCCGAATTCAAGCAGGAGTTCAGCCAGCGCTATGCCGACAGCGCCGTTTTCTATTCGGCCAAAGCCTTTATCAACAAGGCCCTGGCCCAGCTCTTTAACGAGGAGGGGCTGGGGCTGGACGTGGTCTCTGCGGGCGAAATGAGCATTGCCCGTTCCGCTGGTTTCCCCATGGAAAGGGTCTATTTCCCTGGTAGCAATAAGTCAGCCGAGGAATTAAGGCTGGCTCTGGAGTGGGGGGTGGGGCGCATCGTGGTGGACAATTTCTACGAGCTTAAGCTGCTGGGAGAGCTTGCCGGGGAACAGGGTGATAGCTCCGATATACTCTTAAGACTTTCTCCCGGCGTTGACCCTCATACCCACAAGTATATTATCACCGGCAATCTTGACAGCAAGTTCGGCGTGCCCATGGCCCATGCCGAGAAGGCGCTGGCTACTATCCTCTCTATGAACCAGCTTAAGCTGCGGGGGCTGCATTTCCATATCGGCTCGCAGATTGCCGAGCTCGAGCCCTACCAGCAAGCGATAGACATTATCCTCGGTTTTGCCGCCGAGATGAAAAAGAAGCACGGCTTCGAGATGAAGGAGCTGAGTATCGGCGGCGGCTTCGCCATTCAATACACCCTGGATGCTCCCGCCCCTTCCATCGCCGACTATGCCGAGGCAATGACTTCCCGCCTCATTAACGGCTGTCAGAAGCTGGGGCTGGTGCCACCGCGGCTTGTTATCGAGCCGGGGCGGTCGGTGGTGGGGCAATCGGGGGTGGCGCTCTACACGGTGGGGGTGGTCAAGGACATTCCCGGCGTCAGG
>CAZRIU010000056.1:0-7847 GCA_964600245.1 uncultured Dehalococcoidales bacterium | reverse complement strand
AGGGCTATAAGGGCGCCTATCAAGGGGAGAACATAGAGTAGTTTTTCTAAACCACCAAACTCAACGCTTTGGGCACTACCCAGAAAGAGGCCGGGCATTCTCCCAGTAATTCGCCATCGGCATGGACTAACATCGGCTCCGGCGATTCAATAGCGACACGACTTGCCTTCTTCATCTTGAATTTGGGGTGATTAACATGAGTTCCCTTATATACCTTAGGCAGCTCTTTGAGTACTTCAAACTTACCCATATCCCCCACGATGGCAACGTCAAGCAAACTATCGCAGAGCTCAGCCTCAGGTAATATATGCATACCGCCGCCAAGGTAGCCGCCGTTAGCCACCACCACATTTAGCACCCGATGGCTCTCCGTCTCGCCCTCCACCTTGACGACAACCGGCTTATTTTTATAGCTGACCAGAGTCCTTAACAGCCCGGCCACATAAGGGATGGTGCCGCCAAAGAACTTAGGCAGACGATCAGTCTTCTCCACCACAGCAGCGTCAAAGCCGACACCAGCGACATTGACAAAAAAGCGCTGTAAGGTTTTTCCCCCTCTCTGATACTCAACCACACCGACATCAATGGATAACCTTTTGGAGCTGGTCAGGTTGGTACAAGCGGTGGTATAGTCCCGTGCCAGACCCGCCGAGCGGGCGAAATCGCTGCCCGTGCCCGTGCTCACCACACCCAGCGCCGTGGTGGAAGCATTGGTGGAATGGAGAATGCCGTTGGCGACCTCGTTCACCGTTCCGTCCCCACCCACCGCCACCAGGTAGCGGTAGCCGTCGCTGGCGGCGACCCTCGCCAGCTCTATGGCGTGCCCCACACCCTCTGTGTAGCTGAAGTCGAAGGCCAGGCCGATACGCTCCAGCAGTCGGCTGATGATGGGCCACTTGCGTCGGGTGGAGTGCGCCCCCGCCACCGGGTTAACGATTACCTTGGTCCGCAGTTTCGCCATTTAGTTAAACCGCCTCCCGGTCTTAAGCCAGCTGCCGCCGGTTGCTGATAAAGAGGCTGGCGACGAAACACAACGCCAGGTAGAGCGACATAGAGAGCACGGAAAGACCGATGTCCGGGCTCTCCAGTTCAAAGGGCATATCACCGAAGCCCCCCATCCCCCCCATGAACGCTTCGTAGCCGCCATAAATAGTAGCGATGGTGTCGCCGTTGGTGGAGAGCATAAACCAGTGTGGCTGACCTGTCATCGCGAGGACGCCATCTATAATCCCGGAAATGACCATGATGAAAACCAGCGTGATGACGGTGGCGCCCATAGCCCCCTTGGATATCGAGCTAAAGAAGAAGGTCACCGAGAGGACGCTGCCGGCATAGAGCAGGCATAGCCCGAACGACCCTCCCGTCTCGATGGGTACCGTGCCGTATATCGCTAGCAGGGAAATAACCACAATCACATAGCCCAGAATAACGAGCAAGGCCACCGCGGCGTAACAGGCCAGGTATTTGCCTATCACCAGCGTGCTTCGTTTTACCGGGTTGGTGAAGAGGATAAAGCCGGTCTTGTTTTCGAACTCCCCGGCGATGGCGTCGCCGGCAAAGAAGATAGCCCCGATCGTGGCTAAACTGGGACCGATCGAAAGCAGGGCCGCCATCACCATCACGTTGTTCGGAAAGCCGTCACCCAGTACCGGTACCAGGATGAGCACGGCCAGTTCGGCAAGAAGGGTAAGCCCCAGAATAACGTAGAGCCGCTTGCGGCGGAAGTGTTTTAAGAACTCGTATCCGGCAACTATTCTCAGTCTTTCGAATTCACTCAAGGGGGGCCTCCGTCAACTCAAGGTAAGCGCTCTCCAGCGACTTGTATTTCTTCTTCAGGGCGGTAATGCTGTCGTAGGCGAGCAGACGCCCGTGGTCGATGATGGCTACCTGATTGCATATCTGAGTAACCTCCACCAACTGGTGCGAGGCGAAGAAAATCGTCTTTTCCTTACCCGCCCTCTCGATTATCTCCCGGAACTCCACCACCCCCCTCGGATCCAGTCCCAGGGCTGGCTCGTCCAGGATAAGCACCGGTGGGTCGTGGAGCAGGGTCTGCGCCAGACCGAGACGCTGCTTCATCCCCCGGGAGAACTTTTCTATCTTCACCTTGCTCCAATCCTGCAGTCTGACCAGCTTGATTACTTCCTTTATGCGGCGCTTTAATTCGTCCCCACCCATCCCCCGCAGCCGGCCCAGATAGCCCAGCGTCTCCTCAGGTGTGAGAAACCCGTAGAACTCGGGAGTTTCCACGATGGCGCCGATTCGGGCAAGGGCCTTTTCCGGCTTCTCGGCGACATTGACGCCGTCGATATAAGCCGTGCCGGATGAGGCGCGAAGAAGCCCGCACAATATCTTGAGGGTGGTGCTCTTGCCCGCGCCGTTGGGTCCCAGCAGCCCCACGTTCTCATTGGCCGGTATCTTCAGCGAAAGGTTATCCAGCGCCAGGAACTTGTTATAATACTTGGTCAGATTTTCGATGACAATAGGTTCACTCATTCTCTATTCCTTTAATATTCATAATCGCCACCCATTTTACCACAACTTCCCTTAATCCAGATAGCTTATCTCAGCGGGTGGTCTCTTCTTTATATCAACCTCAATGCCGGCCACCTTAAACAGCTCCAGAAACGAGTCGTCGTTATACTTACCGAAGCTGACAAAGCGCTTTATCTTGGCGTTGGTCAGCATCTTGGCACAGAGCACGCAGGGCGTGTGCGTGCAGTAGATGGTGCTCCCCTCCAGGCTAACGCCGTGCAGGCTGGCCTGCACGATGACGTTCTGCTCGGCGTGAATCCCCCGGCATATTTCCTGCCGTGTCCCCGACGGTATCTTCAGCTCGTCCCGCAGGCACCCCAGCTCCAGGCAGTCTTTTAGTCCCGAAGCCGCCCCGTTATAGCCCGTGGCCAGGATATGCTTATTCTTCACCGCCACCGCCCCGATGTGGTGGCGGCGGCAGGTGGAGCGCTCGGCGACCACCGAGGCTATCTTCAGAAAATACTCATCGATTTCGGGCCGGACCGCTTTTTTCATTTCAGTAAGGCTACAATCCTCTCGGCTTCGCTTATCAGCTCCTCGCGGGAAGACTCGTTGACGATGGTAAAGTCGGCCATGGCAATCGGTCCCCCCTTGGCCAGATTCTCTAATTCAGTCTTGTCCCGGCTGGCGGCTTGCTCCAGAGTCAGGCGCCGCTGCGACCTTTTAGAGAGTCGCATATGCCTCGTCTTCGGCGATGCCCACACTGCCACCAGGTAAAGGTCCTCCCCGTAAAGCCCTTTGAGATAGGTGTACTCCTCCCAGGAATAAAGCCCGTCAATAACCACATTAGAGTTTGCCAGCGCTCGCTCGATTCGGGGCCGGTTTAGCCGGGCATATACGTCTCGCCCCTCCCCCCGCAGCAACTCCCTCACCATTCGCTCGTTGTTCTCGTTCGGCTCCAGCCCCCGCTTCTTTATCTCTTCGTCAGTGACCTCACCGAACCTGATTCGGGTATAGCCGTTCCGCTCAAAGACACGGGAAACTTCCGACTTGCCGGCGCCAGCCATGCCCACAATGGAGACCACTTTCATCCACCCCATTATAAGAGAACAAAAGCTAAATAACAATAAGTTTTTAATCTACCCACCCCCAAAAACCTGTGTTATAATCTAGCCAAAGATATGCCCAAGCGTCTTAATCTATCCCAGGAGATAGAAAAACAGCTCCCCGCCGAGCTGGTCAACTTCATGTGGATGGCGGGCGAAATCGCCCACACCCGCGGCGAAAAGCTCTACCTAGTGGGCGGGGGGGTGCGTGACCTGATGCTGGGGCAGGCTAATCTCGACCTCGACCTAGTGGTGGAAGGCAACGCTATAGAGCTGGCCCAGCAGCTCAAAAAGAGCGTCAAGGGAAAAATCACCACCCACGCCCGTTTCAACACCGCCAAGCTGCAGTGGGACAACTGGAGCGTTGACCTCACCACCGCCCGCACCGAGAGCTACGAAAAACCGGGGGCACTGCCCACAATCACCCCCGGCTCCATTGACGAAGACCTCGGCCGCCGCGACTTCACCATCAATGCCATGGCGCTGGGCCTAAACCCTGGGCTCTACGGCAAGCCCATCGACCCCCACGGTGGGCGCGACGACCTCAAAAACAAGCTCATCAGAGTCCTTCACGAAAAAAGCTTTATTGACGATGCCACCCGCATCTGGCGCGGGCTGCGCTACGAGCAGCGCCTCGACTTTCATCTGGAGAAAAGGACGCTCGGCCTGCTCAAGCGCGATGTCGATATGCTCAAGACCATCAGCGCCGACCGTACCCGCTACGAAATCGAATGCATACTAAAGGAACCATACCCGGAGAAGGTCTTTATCCGTGCTGCTGAACTGGGAGTTTTGCCCCACCTCCACCCCGACCTAAGGGGCGACGAATGGCTGGCGGAAAAGTTCGAGCAGGCACGCAAGCTCAGCGCCCCCGCCCCACCAGAACCCGGACTCTACCTAGCGCTGTTGGCCTACCATCTGACCAAGGACGAAATCGAGCGCTTCATATCCCGCCTCAGGCTGCCCAAGGCACTGGCGCAGATAGTTATTGATACCGCCGCCATCAAGAGCAAGATGCGCCTGCTGGCCACCCCTGGCCTCTCCCCCAGCGGCATCTTCCGCCTCCTCGAGGCATACTCCTCCCCGGCCATGGTGGCTAACTCCGTCGCCACCGAGTCCCCCGCCGCCAGCCAGAACATCCACCTCTACCTCACCCGCCTGAAGTACGTTGAAATCGCGCTGACGGGCGACGACCTGATAAAGATGGGCATCACCACCGGCCCCGAAATCAGGGAGATAATGGAAAGGCTGCAAAAGGCTCGGCTGGACGGGGAGATCGCCTCCAGAGAGGACGAGATAGCATTAGTCCAAGGCTGGCTGACTGAAAAGGATTGACCTACCCAACCTCCACGAACTTACTCCTCGGCGCGCCGCAGATGGGGCATTTCTCCGGGGCTTCCCCGGCCACGGTATTACCGCAGACCTGGCAGACGAAATAAGGCTCTTCCTTCGGCTCCTTGCCCGCCTCAAGTGATGCCAGCGCCTTCTGGTACAAAGCGTGGTGGATCTTCTCTACCTTATTGGCGTTGTCAAAGCTAATCTCCGCCGGCGTTTGGCCCTCCGCCTTAGCCTGCTCGATAAAAGCGGGGTACATATTGGTGAACTCGTATTCCTCCCCACCCATAGCCCCCTTCAGGTTTTCTGCCGTCGAGCCGATGCCGCCCAGAACCTTTAGATGATTGCGGGCGTGCACCGTCTCCGACTCCACCGCCGCCCGGAAGAGCCGGGCTATCTGGGGATGCCCCTCGCTCTCCGCCCGCTCGGCGAAGTAAAGGTAGCGCCGGCTGGCTTGGCTTTCCCCAGCAAAGGCGTCCTCAAGGTTTTTCTTTGTCTGGCTCAATTCACACCTCCATCAATCTACTTTTTCTTGGTCTGCCACGGCGTATATTCCCGGTCGAAGATAAGCCCCTTCTTCTTCTCCCCCGCCTTGGCCACGTCCGACCTGAAGCTGGGTATCGACTTCAACATGCAAAATACGGGCAGGGCTACGGAATAGAGAATAACGCTCAGCTCCCCCCCGAAAGCCCAGATGAGAGGGGGCAGAAAGACGAAGCCCACCACCGCCGACAGCCTCACGTTACTGGTAATGAGAAGCGCCACCAGCAGGACGCCGAGGCAGATGGAAAAGGGAATGGGCGAGAAGACCAGCAGCACCCCCATGGTGGTGGCCAGCCCCTGCCCTCCCCGGAACTTGAGCCAGACCGGCCAGTTGTGCCCCGCCACCGCCATAAAGCCTGTGGCGAAGACCCAGTAAAGGTGCAGCCCCAGCCACTGGGCGATGAGCACAGCCAGCGCCCCCTTGGCTATGTCGGCGAAGAGCACGCCGAAGCCGGGCAGGGTGCCTATCTCACGTATGGTGTTGAGCGCCCCCACGTTGCCCCCACCCACCTTCCTGATGTCCGCACCCTTCACCAGCCGCGCGATGAGGTAGGCGAAGGGGATGGAGCCGAGTAGGTAACCGATAACCATCGCCAGAACTATTAGTCCCGCCATTTCAACTCCTTAAATATTAATTTAGCCCTGATTATAACCTATCCAGAGACGAAAGCGTAGCCGCCAGGTAGCACTTCAGTCCCTGGTCTTTACACCGCTGGTATAAGTCCTCGGCTTTAGCCTTATCCTTCATCATGGTAAACAGGGTCGGCCCCGAGCCAGCCAGGTGGACGCTTTCCGCCCCTAGCTTTAGAAAATGCTCCTTATATACCTTGAGCTTGGGGAAGAAGCCATAGGCGACGTTCTCAAAGGTGTTGAAGAACATAGAAGGGCTTACCGCCCCCTTCGTCAACCCCACCACCACCGCATCCGTAATTTCCCCGCCGCTGTAGTGGCTGGGCTTGAGCCTGTCGTAGAGCTGCTTCGTTTTCTCCGCCACCTCCGGCAGCGGGGGTACGACCAGGACGACCCAGCTGTGGGGCAGCGAAGGCAGTGGGGCTATCTTCTCCCCCCTCCCCTCCGCTAGAGCCGTGCCCCCGCAGAGGAAGAAGGGTACGTCGGAGCCCAGCCTCGTCGCCAGCTCCAGCAGATTGGCCGGCTTCAGCTCCGGCGGCCAGAGCTGGTTAAGCCCCAGCAGGACGGCGGCGGCAGCGCTGCTGTCCCCACCCAGCCCCGAGGCAAAGGGTATCTTCTTTTCGACCTCTATCCTGGCCCCTTGGGAGCACCCCTTGAACTGCTGCAGCAGGGTGGCGGCGCTCGATACCAGGCTCTTTTCGGCAACAAATTCGGGGGTATCGCTGCTAACCTCGATCTTATCGCTTAGGCTGAAACCGAGGCTGTCGCAGAGGTCAACGGCCTGAATAACACTGCGAATATTGTGAAAGCCGTCGGGTCTTTCGCCCAGGACTTCGAGCGTCAGGTTAATCTTGGCCGGTGCCTTAACCGTCAGCATGCTTCCCTCCCAATACCCGCCACAGAGTGGCCCACTCCTCGATGCTCAGCGTCTCCGCCCGCCTTGACGGGTCTATTTTGGCTTTTTGCAGAAAGGGCAAGACCTCACCCTTTTCCCTCCCCAGACCTTTAGCCAGCGAGTTGGCCAGCTGCTTGCGCGGGGCGGCAAAGCCCGCCCGCACGGTTTCGAAAAATCCCTTTTCGTCAACGTCCACTTTTGGCTGCGGATAAATGTCTATTTTTAGTATCGCCGAGCTGACCTCGGGCGCGGGGTAGAACGACTCGGCGGGGACAATGCTTATTATTTTCGGCTCACCGTAGAACTGGACGCTGACGCTAAGCAGGCTCATATCGCCCGGCCCAGCGGCGATGGCTTCGGCGACCTCTTTCTGCACCATGACCACCATCGCCTTCGGTCTAGCTTCGGCTTCAAGAAAGTGGCGCAGGACAGGCGAGGTAATATAGTAAGGCAGGTTAGCCACCACCTTATAATCTCGTCCCTCTAATAAAGACGCCAGCTCGATTTTGAGCACATCGCCGTTGACGACGGTGACGTTATTAAAAGAAGCCAGCGACTTTTTGAGTAAAGCCGCCAGCTTATCATCCAGCTCAATGGCAACCACCCCACCCGCTCGTTGGGCTAATTCTTTAGTGAGTATGCCCAGCCCCGGCCCCACCTCCACCACAACGTCATCGGGCTTAAGCTCGGCGGCGGAGATAATAGCTTCCAGAACCCCGCCGTCAACCAGGAAGTGCTGCCCCAGCCCCTTTCTCGCCCTGAGCTCGGACTGGCGTAGCCGCCTCCTGGTCTCGGCTAAAAGCGGATTCGGGCTCTTATCCATCAAATCGATGAGGCCGTGCACCCGCCCTCGACCCCGCCCA
>CAZRIU010000055.1:4560-7876 GCA_964600245.1 uncultured Dehalococcoidales bacterium | reverse complement strand
ACGGTGGGCACGGCCACGATTTCAATGCCCATATCGAGGTCGGCGGTCATCTTTTTTATAACCAAAAGCTGCTGGGCGTCCTTCTGCCCGAAGTAGGCCCGGTCGGGGCGGACGATATCAAAGAGCCGGGCCACCACCGTGGCTACCCCCCTAAAGTGACCGGGGCGGGCGGCGCCTTCAAGACGCTCGGCGAGCTTGCCCACCTCCACCCAGCTGTCAAAACCGGGGGGATACATCTCCTCTGCCGAGGGCATAAAAACAACGTCAGCTCCTTCTTTCTTGAGTAGCGCCAGGTCGCGCTCGGGGTCGCGGGGGTATTGCTTGAAGTCCTCTTTGGGGCCGAACTGGGTGGGGTTAACGAAGATGCTGACCGCCACCGATGGGTTTTCCGCCCTGGCCCGCCGGACCAGTGCCAGGTGGCCCTCGTGGAGGTAGCCCATGGTGGGGACAAAGCCCAGTGGTGCCTTTAGCTTGGGACTTAACTTCTTAAAGTCGTCGATGGTTTTGACGATTTTCACGGATTATCTTTTCCCTCTGACGCCCGTATTATACCATAGCTCATATTGACAGCCGTTGCCGCTTGCCCCATAATTTAGCTATGGTTGGCGAGATTTTTCTGGCTTTGCTGGCGATTGGCGTTGCCTACCTTTTCGGCTCGATTCCTTCCGCTTACCTCATCGGACGCTGGCTCAAGGGACTGGATTTAAGGGAGGCTGGAGACGGCCGAATGGGGGCGGCGTTGACCTACCGCCGTGTGGGCTTAATCGGCAGCATAGTTGTTTCCTCTATGGATGTGGGCAAGGGGGTGGCGGCGGTGCTGCTGGCCAAGGTGCTGGGGTTGCCTCTGGCGGTGATGGTTATTGCCGGATTCGCGGCGGTGGCGGGACACAACTGGTCGCTCTTCCTCCGGTTCAAGGGGGGGAAGGGGGCGCTCACCACCTACGGGGTGCTGCTGGCGCTGATGTTCTGGCAGCTTCTGGCCGCCATGGCCGTAGCTGGTATTGTCCTCCTCGCCACCAACAACAAGACCGGGATTGCCACCGGTGTAGTGTTTTGCTTCTTAGCTCTCTTCAATTTTTTCATCGGCAGCGAGATATTGCTGGTCATTACGCCCATCCTTATCTCGGTGCCCATGATCTTGAAGCATATCTCTATGCCTAAAGCGGAGGTGGCGGTAATGACCAGCGTCGAGAGCCAGGAAGAGGGAGAATCCCTCAGCTAGACTTCTTGGGCCGATAGCGCTCTTTATCGGCGAAGTAATCAACCGCCCTGAAACCGGCATAGATTTTAGCGCTGTGGGTGGTGTCGGCGGGGATGAAATAGCTATCGCCGCGCTGGTAAATCCTCTTTTTGCCGTCAATAGTCAGTTCAATCCTGCCGTCGATGACCGTTCCCCACTGATTGCCGTGAGCGTGAGGGGGCACGGATAGCTCTATATCCGATTCGTTGAAGAGGACCTGGCCCCAATCGCTCTGGAGAAGCCAGCCGCGCAGGCCCTTAAAGGGCAGGTCGGCCCGGGGCAGACGGCGCACAAAGTCGGGGAATTCCGATGAGCTCATTTCGTCAGTCCACCCAGCTAACTTCGTGCTGGGGGGCGAGGTTATAGATGATGAAGCCGAAGGGCTTTTCGATGTTTTTGACCACGGGGGGGAGGTGGGGTGTCCCCTTGGGCACGGTGATGACGGTGGGGAGGTTAAAGGTGTGTTTTTCCTTTTCGGGGCCCAGCGTTATCTCGATTTCCGCCCCGAGGTAGCCCAGTTTTTTGGGGTTGTGGCCAAAGAAAATCATGCATTTATCATAGGGGTGGGTATGAGCGCCTTTGCCTGGGTACCAGGGGCCGGTTTCGGTGCAGAGCCCCACGGCGAAGTGCAGGTCGAACCCTTCGAGCTGGTCGCCCGTTATCCAGGTCAAATCCGTATTCTTGGGGTCTTTATGGACTTTTAGCGGCTTGACCAGGTGATTGTACTTTGAGCCGTCGGTTGGCTTCGGCTTCGAATCGGTGGGCCACCAGTCAACCTTGTCGTCGGGGCCGAGAATTATATGGCCGTGAACGAATGGCTTATCGATTCGCTTCGTGACCAGCGGGCAGTGGGGTGTACCCTTGGGCAAAATGACCACCGAGGGGGTATTGAAAGCGTGCTTTTCCTGCTCCTCGCCGAGCGATATCTCGAATTCGGCGCCCAGAGAGGTCGGGTCGTCGGTATCGTGGCCGAAGAAGAGGAGGCATTCATCGAAGGTAGGGTGGACGTGGGGGCCGGACCAGGGGTGCCAGATGCCGGTCTCTTCGTAGCGGCCCAGGGCGAAGTTGAGAGGGAAGTTCTCCAGCTCTTTGCCGAACATCCAGATAATTTCGTAGGCGTTGGCGCCCTTGGGCCCTTCGTTGACGGGCATCGTTTTGACCAGGTGACCGTATTTGCTTTCAGCCATGATATAACCCCCTTTAAACTCTAAAAAGACAGGACGGTTAGTCTATCCAGCGAGCCTCGTATTTAGGGCCTAAGCCCACCTGGACAACGCCGTAGGGTCTATCAACCTTATTACATACGATGGGAAAATGGGGCAGACCCTTGGGGAGCGAGACCACGGTGGGAACATTAAAAGTGTGCTTTTCGTGTTCCTGGCCAATCTCAATGGTGAGTTCCGCCCCCAGATAGCTCAGGTCATCAACGTTATGCCCGAAAAATATCAGGCATGAATCATAAGGATGGACGCAGGCTCCTTTTTCGGGGTACCATGGACCGGTTTCCTGGTGGAGCCCCATTGTAAAGTTAAGGTTGAGCCCTTCCAGTTCCTCGGCTGATAGGGATATTAGCTGTTTGGCGTTGGCTCCCCCAGGTCCTTCTTTGACGGGCATCTTTTTGACGAGGTGGCGGTATTTTCTTCCGTCCGTTTTACCTTCCGGTTTCACGGCTACGGCCGTGTAATCAGGACTCAGCGCTAGATGGAAATGCCCGAAGGGTTTATAAACTTTCTTGGTTATAAGCGGGCAGTGCGGCATCCCTGCGGGGGCAACCACGACGGTGGGAACACTGAAGGTGTGCTTTTCCAGTTCCTTGCCCAGGGCCAACTCCATGTCCGACCCTAGGTAGCCCAAGTCGTCATCATCGTAGCCGAAAAAGAGCAGACATTCATCAAAGACGTGCGAGTGCGCCCCCCTCCCCGGAGCCCAATCGCCGGTCTGATTGTAGACTCCCAGAATAAGGTTAAGATTGAATCCCGCCAGGTCGTTGCCGGAAAGGAAGGTCAGCTCTCTGGCGTTGGCCTTGCTCATGGTCCCTTTCCGAAAAGTCAGTTGCTTTACCAGGTGACCGTATTT
>CAZRIU010000055.1:0-4460 GCA_964600245.1 uncultured Dehalococcoidales bacterium | reverse complement strand
ACTAACCGCTTTGGAGATAATATCGGTGAGCTTGGCGTACTGCTTGGCGTGTTTGGGAACAAAGTCGGCAAAAGAGCCCAGGATATCATTAATAACCTGTACCTGTCCGTCACAGTCAGGTCCGGCGCCGATGCCGATGGTGGGAATTTTTATCTTTTGGGTGATGAGCTTGGCCAGGGGGGCGGGGACGGTTTCCAGAACGATAGCAAAAGCCCCGGCTTGCTCCAGGGCGCGGGCGTCTTCCAAAAGCCTGGCGGCGGCTTCGGGGGTCTTGCCCTGGAGCTTGAAACCGCCGAACTGGTGTATTGACTGAGGGGTAAGCCCGATGTGGCCCATGACGGGGATGCCGCATTCGACGATGCGCTTTACCTTTTCCGCCACCGTTACCCCACCCTCGAGCTTGACCGCCTGGGCGCCGCCTTCCTGGATAAAGCTGGCGGCGTTATAAAGGGCGTCTTCGATGCTGACGTGGTAGGTCATGAAGGGCATATCGCCGATGACCATCGCCTTTTTGGTGCCCCTGACCACCGCCTTGGTGTGGTGGAGCATCTCTTCCATGGTCACCGGGATGGTCGATTCGTAGCCGAGGACGACCATGCCCAGGCTGTCGCCGACCAGGATTAGCGGTATTTCCGCCTCGTCAACGAGCTTGGCGGTGGCGTAGTCGTAGGCGGTGAGCATGGTGATTTTCTCACCCTTCTGCTTCATTTCTTTTATCTGGTTGATGGTTATGCGCATTGGTTCCACTCCTCGCCTAGACCTTGAATGCTAAGGGCTAAAAGGGTATGGCGTCGACAATGTGTTTGGTCTTGGTGACGACGTTGTTTTTGTCAACATAGACTAGGCGGGGCAGGTAGTCTTTGACCTCAGCCTCTTCGACGTTGCGGTAGGTGAGGATGATGACGGTATCGCCCTTGGAGGCCAGTCTGGCCGCGGGCCCCTGGATGCCGATGGTGCCGCTGTCGGCGGGGGCTTCAATGGCGTAGGTAATGAAGCGGGCGCCGTTGTTGGCGTTTAAGACCTGCACCTGTTCGTAGGGCAGGATGTCCGCCTCATCCATGAGCCGCTTGTCGATGGCGACGCTGCCCTCGTATTCGAGGTTGGCTTCGGTGACTGTGGCCCGGTGGATTTTGCTTTTGAGCATTTTTCGCATCATAACCCTCCCGTTTATTTATCGGCTTTTTAGTATGGTTTCAAGCTCATTGGCTTTAGTTTGGTCGATTTTGCCCTTGGCCAGGGCGATGGGTACGGTCTGCCGGCCGAGTTCGCGGTAGGTAGGGAGGAGGTGGGGGGCGGTTTGGCTCAGGGCATCTAGGTGCTTGTTGATGGTGCCGGTGTCGCCGCGAGCGATAGGCCCGGTGAGGCAGTTGGGAATACCGATGGTTTCAATATTATGCAGCGTTCCGCGGAGCAGGGGCAGCAACGCCTGGGTGGCTTGCTGGGGGGGAACGCCGAAGCTTTGCCAGAGGTCGCCCGCCAGTTTGACTAAAGTTACCAGGTAGTTGCAGGCGATGACCGCCGAGGCGTGATATAAGACTTTGTCGCTTGCCTTGAGCACTACCCAGTTGCCGCCGAGGGCACTGGCCATCTCTTTGAGCGTGGCCAGCAGGGGTTCCTCGGCTTCTAAGGCAAAGGTCGAGCCGGGCATGTTTTCTATGGCCTGCTCGACGCTGGCGAAGGTCTGAAGGGGGTGGAAGGCGCCGACTTCAGCGCCCGCTTTCTGAGCGGGTTCCAGGTTGGCTACGGAATCGGCTCCGGAGCAGTGGACGACGCTCTGGCCAGGATGCCATTTAATCTCATTGACCACGGGGGCGATGGCGTCGTCGGGGGTGGTGATAAAGATAAGCTCGGCGTTATCGGCGGCTTTCTGGTTGCTGTCAAAGACGGGGCAGTAGCCGACGGCATCGGAGAGCTTTTGCGCCGATGATTGGCTACGGCTGGCTACGGCGACTACGGGGTAGCCGCTCTGGCTTAAGCGCGCTGCCAGGGCAGTGCCTACCGTTCCCGCTCCAATAAAGCCTAGTTTGAGCATTTTAAGCCCGTTTAAACTAAAAATACCTTCTCCGACACGTCAGAGAAGGCATTAATAAATACGGTTTCTATTTCTGCCGTCTCGGTCGTGTCCGATCCAAGCGACCCAGATTGTTAAAAATTAGAATTATTTAGCTTACCGCCCCCATGGGTCGATAGCCACTTTCAGTATATGGGGTGGAGGTTTTTTTGTCAATAGTACTTTGAACTTATCCGCCGCCGGGTTTGACCAGAGGAATCTTGTCTTTGCAAAGCGGACAGTCTTCGGGGGAGTAGGTCACCGCTTCGGCGCGGAGACAGCTAAAGAGGGGAACCCCAAAGTCAATATCATGTTCGGAGCGGTCAACAATAACGCCGATGCCGATAATTTCCCCATCCAGCTTTTTTACCGCCTCTATCGTCTGGCGGAGAGAGCCACCCGTGGTGAAGATATCGTCCACGATTAAGACACGCTCACCGCGTTTGATGTTGAAGCTGCGCTTGAAAGCCCGCTCTTTTTCGCCCGTCTTTTCAGCGAAAATGCCCCTGACTCCCAGCTGGCGGGCGGTCTCGAAGGCGAGGATGATGCCGCCCGTGGTGGGGGCGGCGACGACCTCGATTTTTTGCTCGCGGAAGCGGTCGGCAATCATTCGGCAGAGCTGCTCGGTGTGGGGTGGGGACTGGAGGACTTTAAATTTTTCCCAGTAGACGGGGGAGTGCAGGCCGGAGGTGAGCAGGAAGTGGCCTTTGAGTAGCGCCCCCGCTTTTTCGAAGATTTCTTTAGCGTCTTGAGTCAATCTTGTCCCCTTATATCCAGTAGTGCGTTTGCTTACTCAGTAGCGATTTCAAGCTGCTCGTCCAGCGGGTAGTTGTCCGCCCCTCCCCATTCGCTTGGAGGCCAGTAGGAAAACCAGGCTTTGCCGATTATGTCCTCGCGGGATATTGTCCAGCCGCTGTGGGAATCGTTGGCGTTATTGCGGTTATCGCCGAGGACAAAGTATTCATCCTCGCCGAGTTCGGTCAGGGAGAAGGTGTAGGTGGGGGCTTCCTTGATATAGGGTTCTTCCAGGGCGGTGCCGTTGATATAAACCACTCCGTCTTTTACCTCCACCGTATCACCGGGCAGGGCGATGAGACGCTTGATATAGACATCTTCGATATCGAAGGGCGGGTCAAGTATTATCACGTCACCCCTTTCCGGTTCGTGGAACCAGTAGGTCGCTTTGCTTGCCAGCAGCCATTCGCCTTCAACGTAGTTGGGCTCCATGCAGGTCTCTATTACCTTGTAAGCCTGGACGGTTGCCCTGAGGGTTAAGAAAATGGCTAGGGCTACAGCTAGCGTTATCAGGACATCACGGAGAATCCTTTTCATTTATATATAGCTATCCTCTCTAGCTGTTTTCAATTATACCCTATCTGGCGGTGTCCTTGCTAGGGTAGCTTTTCTGGCCAAGCTTGCACTTTTTTTGAGGCAGGTGTTAGAATGGCGGTGCTATGGACTATATGGAGCGGGCGCTCTCTCTGGCCAAGCTGGCTCTAGGGCAGGCCAGCCCCAACCCCGCAGTGGGGGCGGTGGTGGTTAAGGGAGGCGAGGTTATCGGGCAGGGCTATACTCAGCCGCCCGGCTCCCACCACGCCGAGGTCCTTGCCCTGAAGCAGGCGGGCAGAGGGGCAGAGGGGGGCACTATGTACGTCACCCTGGAGCCCTGCTGCCACGAGGGGCGGACACCGCCTTGCACCGGGGCTATAATCTCCGCGGGCATCGGTGAGGTGCACATGGCCATGCTTGACCCCAATCCTATAGTTTCGGGGCGGGGACAGGGCGAGCTCCAGAAGGCGGGGGTTAAGACCGCTCTGGGTGAACACGAAGAAGAGGCCAGAGAGGTCAACGAGGCTTATATCAAGTTCATCACCACTGGTATGCCCTTCGTCACCGCCAAGTTCGCCATGAGCCTGGACGGGAAGATTGCCACCAAAGAGGGGCATTCCCGCTGGATTAGCGGCTCCGAGTCCAGAAAATACGTTCACTGTTTGCGCTACACCAGCGACGCCATTATGGCCGGAGTCAATACGCTGCTGGCCGATAACCCCCATCTCACCACTCGCTGTAGTGGGGGGAAGGGGGGAGTGGCCCGCAAGCAGCCGTTAAGGGTAGTTGTGGACGGCAAGGGGCGCACGCCCTTGGACTCAAAAGTATTCAGCGAGCCGGGTAAGACGCTGCTGGTGATGGGGCAAAAGCTTGAGCCCGAGAAGCGAGCGGCTTTTGAAAAAGCTGGCGCCGAGGTGCTGGAACCGTCCACCCCCGACGAGGTGGTTAACCTGGAGAGGCTGCTCAAGGAGCTGGGCGAACGGGAAATCACCAGCGTCATGGTGGAGGGGGGTGGCATACTGCTCGGCTCTCTTTTTGACCGGGGGCTGGTGGACAAGGTTATCGCCTTTATCGCCCCCAT
>CAZRIU010000054.1:0-7991 GCA_964600245.1 uncultured Dehalococcoidales bacterium | reverse complement strand
AAAACCATGGAAAAATTGCTGCCCCCACCCCTGACGTCCGTCTGCGCCTCGGTAGCCTCCGGCCCGGGGGCATCCTCGGCGCGGGCTAAGGTCTCCTCGGTCACCTCGTAAGCAGCCAAACTGGCGTAAAGAAATTCCTTGGGCACCCAGCCCAGCGGGTTATCTCGTCCCGTAGCCTCGGCCCATATCCAGCCCACCTCCCCCGAAAGCTCGAAAACAGCGGTGGCTTCGTCGTAATCGGGCAGGTAGATAAGGGCAGCGGTATGCTCCTCACCGATGGCGATGGCGGAGCGCAGCCCTGCCCCCTTGCATATAACCGCCAGCAGCACGGCGCTGTCCTCACAATCGCCGTAGCCCAGCATGTTCTGGTCGATAATACCCGCCAGCTCGTCGGCGTTCTGGGCGAACTCTTCATAGCCAAACAGGTCGATGTCGCTGACATACCTCACCCTGTCCCGCACGAAATAAAAAACCGCCTCCGCCCTCTGGACGATGTCGGGGTACTCTGCGGCTATCTCCTGCCCCAGGCTGTAGGCGATATCGGCATTCTCCCCCAAACTCTCGAAGGCGATAATGGGGCGAAAATCGGTCGGGGTCAGCTGGTAAAAACCGTCCTCGCCGAAAGAGCGCGTACGGCATACCGCCCAGTCGTCGTAGAGCTCACCCTCAATAGAGTAGAACCCCTCCGACGAAGACGCCCAGGCGTAGCCAGCTCCCGCCAGCCCACCCAGGAGGACGAAGACTAAACTGATTAAAATTCCGATTCTTTTCATAACGGTCCCGTCAGCGCGGCGTGCAGTACCAGCCCGAAAAAGACGAGGTAGCCAAAGACATGTACCCCCGCCGCCACCGGGCTGCGGTTTATGCTCAAAAATGGTATTTTAGGCGTCAGCCAGTCAACGATGTAGAATATGACTACCCCCACCAGCAAACTTACCAGGAAACTTATCGCCAGCAGCCCCCAGGTTCTGAAATCGAAGACGTACCAGACTATGGGTGTGGTGACTGCGGTCAGGGCGCTGATAGCGCCGTGGATAACCAGTCCCATAAAGATAAAAAAGCCAGCGATGAAAATGCCCACCGCCACCGGCTCCTCCCCGATACGTTCGCGATGGGAGATATGAGGGGTGAGCGCGTCCAGCGTCAGCACCCCTAACCAGGCCAGCACCACCGAAACAAAGGTGAGCAGCACCACCTTGGCCAGCCATATCAGTACAATCACCCAGAAAGGGGCAACCAGTCCCAGTTCACTCATCGGATAGCCTCCTTAACTATATAAAGTATATACAGTCTATCTAACACCGAATTTCTCGTGGAAAACTATCTCGTCAAGCTCTTTTCTCGGTCTCGGTCCCGGGTCCTCGTCGGGATAGCCCAGCGGCGTCATCGAGACCACATGGTAACCATCAGGCACCCCCAACACCTTCTCCGCCGCCACCGAATCGAAGGCGCCGATATAGACCGTGCCCAGCCCCAGTGCGGTGGCCGCCAGCACCATATTCTGCATGGCCAGGGCGGTATCGAACATAAACCAGTCGCCCTTATCGGTAACTGGCTCTCTGGGCTCCTTGTAGCTGCAACCCGCCTTGCCCAGCTCGGCGCAGGCGACAATAGCTACGGGCGCCACCCTCATCGCCTCGGTGGCTACATTGGGGCGGCTCCCGCCCGCACCGAAGCCGGTATCGGCCAGACGGTTCCTCATATCAACGTCCCGCACCACCACGAACCGCCAGCACTGGGTGTTAGCCCAGGATGGCGCCTGACGGGCGGCTTCCAGAACAAGCTCGACCTTCTCGTCTTCCACCGGAGTGGCCTTAAACCTGCGGATACTTCTCCTCTTATTAATGGCTTCTAATGCTTCCATCTTAAAATCCTTTACTCCTACTTCTCTTCTTCCCAGGCGTCCGGGCCGATAAGGGCCACGAAACGGCAGCCGCCCAGGTTGCGGATGGACGTTTTCTTAGCGCCCTTGGTGACCTTACACAGCTCCTGGATATGGCGCGAGCCTACGGGAACTACCATCCTCCCCCCGACGGCCAGTTGCGATAAAAGCGCGGGCGGCACCTTGGGGGCGGCGGCGGTAACCATTATGGCGTCGTAGGGCGCTCCCCGCCGCCAGCCCAGTGTACTCTCCGCACGGTGCACCTCGACATTGTTACAGCCCAGCTCGTCGAGCAGCTTTTTTGCCCGGTCGGCTAAAGCGGGCACCCGCTCGGTGGTAATCACCAGGCGGGAGAGCCGCGCCAGGATAGCCGCCTGATAGCCGCTGCCGGTGCCCACCTCCAACACCTTCTCCCCACCCTTAAGCTCCAGCGCCTCGGTCATAAGGGCAATGATAAAGGGCTGTGAAATCGTCTGGTCATAACCGATGGGCAGCGGTCTATCCTGATAAGCCAGGTGTCGGCTCTCACGGGGCACGAAATGCTCGCGGGGTATAGAGCGCATGGCCGCCAGTACCCGCTTGTCCTTAATCTCGGTGCTGATGTTGTCGATTAACTCAGCCCTGGCGACCTCAAAATCCAAGTCCATATAGGCACCCACTCGGCGCGTTAAGCTAAAATCAAAGGCAAAACGAAATAGGCCACTACCAGCAGCACCACCATTATCCCCCCCACCACCCCGATCCGCTTCAACTCGCCCAATATACGGGGGGGCTCGACCAGCGCTGTCTTGGCGGCTGGTGGCTTGGCGGCAACGGGTGTCGGCGGCTGTGGCGCCGGTTCGGGCTTCTGAGCCGCTGGTGCTGCTACTGGCGCTACCGGAGCGGCCACCATCCTGCTGGCTTTTCTTCTCTGGCTGCGGGACAGCCTTCGGCCCCGCCTTCTCGATTTGCCTGACATATCAAACTCCTAGTTAGCCCTGGGGTGAGATTTCTGGTAAGCGCGACGGACGTGCTCGGTGGTGAGATGGGTATAGACCTGGGTGGTGGAGATGTTGGCATGCCCCAATAGTTCCTGCACTGACCTCAGGTCGGCGCCGCCCCCCAGCATGTGGGTGGCAAAGCTGTGCCGCAGCGTATGGGGGGTAATTTCCTTCCCCAGGTCAGCTGACTTGGCGTAACCCTTAAGTATCTGCCATAGCCCCTGTCGCGTCAGCCTCTCGCCGCGGCGGTTGAGGAAGACCGCTTTTTCATCCCTACCCCGCCCCAGCCGCGGCCGCACCTCGCTCAGGTAGTCCTTCACCGCCTTCACCGCCCGTTCGTGGACGGGGATAAGCCTCTCTTTGTGCCCCTTGCCGAAGCAGCGCACGTAGCCACCCTCGGTATCCAGGTCCGCCAGGTTTAAGGCTACCAGCTCGCTGACCCTCATACCGGTGGCGTAGAGCAGCTCCAGCATCGCCTTATCCCGCTTGGCTTCGGGGGTGCCCAGCTTGGTCGGCTGCTCTAAGAGTTTGTGCACCTGGGCGATTGAAATCGGCTTGGGCAGCGACCTGCCCACCTTGGATGAAGCCACCCCCTCGGTGGGATTATCCTTCATCATCCCTTCGGCCACCATAAAGCCGAAGAAAGACTTCACCGCAGCCACCTTGCGGGCGACGGTAGCGGCGGCATAACCCCTACCTTTCAGCTCCAGCAGGTAGCTCATCATCGCCTGGCGGTCGAAAGCCACCCAGGGCGGAATGGTGCCCCGCTTGGCCGCTTCTTCCTCGATGTAGCTGGCCAGCTGGTGCAGGTCGTTCCGATAGGCGGCTATGGTGTTGGCCGAAAAGCCCTTCTCTACCGCCAGATAGTCCAGGAAACTGTCAACCGCTTCTTTCACCGCTCTCCCTCATTAGCCTGTGATATTATGTATTTTAACATAACCACCGGGAAAATTCAGCCCCTCTGACTGAAGCTTTGCCCTTATCACGGGCTGTGCTAAAATAAATTCGGTATGACAGCAAGCTACATCAGCGAGCAACTAAGGGGGCTGCCCCCCACCCCCGGTGTCTATATTTTTAAAGACGCCGAGGGCAACATCATCTATGTCGGCAAGGCGGCTAACCTGCGCCATCGGGCGAGCTCATATTTTGGCGCGGGGCCACTGACGCCCAAAATTCGGCGCATGGTGAGCCGGGTCGCCGACCTGGAATACTTCGTCACCGCCTCGGAGCAGGAAGCCTTGATACTGGAACTCAACCTGATTAAGCAACACCACCCACGCTACAATGTCCGCCTCAAGGACGATAAGACCTTCCCCTACCTCAAGATAAACTTAGACGAAGACTGGCCCCGCGTCCACATCACCCGCACCTTAAAAGAGAACGGCGGGCGCTATTTCGGCCCCTTCGCCAGCGCCAAGTCGATACGCCAGACCCTGAAATTGCTAAAAGGCGTCTTCCCCTTCCGTTCCTGCACCCGGCAAATCACCGGAGACGACCCCAGAGCCTGCCTGGAATATGATATCGGCCACTGCCTGGCCCCCTGCATCGGCAAGTCCAGCCGCGCCGAATACGACGAGGTCATCAAGCAGACCATCCTCTTCCTTGAGGGCAAACAGGAAAAAGTGGTCAAGCAGCTCGAAAACAGGATGAACCAGGCGGCGGAAAACATGGACTTCGAGAAAGCCACCCGCCTCCGCGACCAGATTCAGGCGGTGGAGGCGGTGGTCGAGGGGCAGCGCATTGCCGCTAAGACGAGAGGCGAGCAGGACGTCATCGCCTTCAGCGCCGAGAGAGACCAAGCTTACGTCCAGGTGTTTTTCATCCGCAACAGCAAACTAATCGGCCGCGAGAGCTTTGTCCTACAGGGTACTCGCTACGAAGCGCCGTCCAGTATTATGTCAAGTTTCATCCAGCAGTTTTATGCCTCCGCCCCCCACATCCCCCCTCTCCTCCTGCTCCAGCACCCGGTGGAAGATACAGCCACCTTAGAGAGCTGGCTTGCAAGCAAACGTGGCGGCGGTGTCAAGATTCAGGTGCCGCGGCGGGGAAACAAGAAGCAGCTGGTCGATATTGTGGCTAAAAACGCCCAGCAGGGCTTTGAGCAGCTAAAGATAAAGCAGCTGGCCTCGCCCAAAGCGCTGTCGGCGGCGCTGAATGAGGTAAAGGAAGCGCTCAACCTCCCCCGACTCCCCGACCGCATCGAGGGCTACGACATCTCCGACATTCGGGGAATGGCCGCCGTGGGCAGTATGGTCGTTTTTGACAAGGGCAAGCCAAAGTCGGCGCACTATCGGCGCTTCAAGATAAAGAGCGTCGCCGGTGCCGACGATTACGCCATGCTCGCTGAGGTGCTTAAAAGGCGCTTCAAGCGGGCGGATGCCGCCTCGGGAACATGGGCAATTATGCCCGACCTGGTGCTCATCGACGGCGGCAAGGGCCAGCTAAGCGCCGCCATCAAAGCGATGCGAGAGATGGGAGCCGACATCCCCGCCGCCGGACTGGCCAAGGAAAACGAGGAGCTTTTTATACCCGGCCGGGCCAAGCCCATTGTCTTGCCCCCCTCCTCCCCCGGCTTGCAGTTATTGCAGCGTCTTAGGGACGAGGCGCACCGCTTTGCCCTGGGCTATCACCACAGGGTACGCAGGAAGGAGACCTTCGCCTCAGTTCTTGATAGCGTCCCCGGCATCGGCGCCAAACGCAAGAAGGCTTTAATTCGCCAGTTCGGCTCGGTCAAGGCTATCAGGCAAGCCACCGTCGCCGAGCTGGCTAATGTCAGCGGAATAACGAAGAGTTTAGCCCAAAAGATAAAGGAGAATCTCTAGAAAATGCCCGCCAACCTGCCGCCGCACTATTTTGAGGCCGAAAAGGCTTTCCGGGAGGCTAAAGACCCCCTGGAAAAGATAGCCGCCCTGGAAGAGATGCTGTCCATAATGCCCAAGCACAAGGGCACCGACCACCTCCGCGCCGAGCTCAGGGGCAGAATCGCCAAGCTCACCCAGCAGGCCGCCAAGAAAAGCGGTGCGCGACGCGCCTCATTGGTTATCGAGAAGGAAGGCGCCGCCCAGCTGGCATTGGTCGGCCTGCCCAACGCGGGCAAGTCCCAGCTCATTGCCGCCATCACCAACGCCTCCCCGCCTGTGGCCGACTACCCCTTCACCACCCACCAGGCCCTCCCCGGCATGATGGAGTTCGAAAACATCAAGATTCAGCTCATCGACACCCCACCCCTGGCCCCCCAGTCCATCGAATTCTGGATGCCTCCCCTCCTCCGCCGCGCCGACGCCCTGCTGGTCATCATTGATTTAAGCGCCGACTCCCTGGAGCAGATGAAAGCCATCACCGAACAGCTTAAAAAGATGAGGGCAATTATCGGTGAAGGAGACGCCGAGCTGGACCCGGATTTCACCGTCTGGCACAAGAAGGCGCTCGTCATCGGCAACAAGATTGATGCTGATAACGCCAGTCGTAACTACCAGGCTTTGAAGGCGGAATACAAAGGTCAGTTCCCCTTTATCGCCATCTCCGCCACCGAGGGCACCGGACTGGAAGAGCTTAGAGGCAAAATCTACGAGGTACTGGATATCATCCGCGTCTATACCAAGGCGCCCGGCAAGAAGCCCGACCCCACCGACCCCATAATCCTAAAGAGGGGCAGCACCCTGGCTGACGCCGCCGCCGAGGTGCACAAAGACTTCCGCGCCAAGATGAAATACGCCCGCATCTGGGGCTCGGGCAAGCACGACGGCGTCATGGCCAAGAGAGACCATGTCCTAGAGGACGGCGATATTATCGAGCTGCACCTCTAAAAAAGAGAGCCTTACCTATTGCAAAAGGGTTGTCTGTATTGTATAATGCCTCACCATACCTAGTGGCACTAGGTAAATATAAGGAGGCATATAGAAAATGAGAATGAAAGGTTGGAGCTTGGGCTTAACCATTATTGGCCTGGTCCTGGTCGTCTTCTCTGTAGTTTGGCTGCTGGCTATCTTCCCCGGCATGGTCAAACTCCCCGATGACCACCACAGAGTGATCAATTTCGAAGGTACCTATTACGTGTTGAATCCTGATACCCAAACTCTGGATGAAATCCCGGTCTGTGTGGAGCGAGAGCAATTGGCCACAGATGTTGAAGGCAATGTGCTCATAATCACTGAGACGGTATGCTGCACCCATGCCCAAGCTGGCATGGAGCTAGAGCAGTTCGGCGCCTACGGGGAGCTGAGTGTTGACCGCTCTACCCGGGCATATGTATCAGACCAAGCTGACGGTATGCCACGGAGTGGCCAGTTCTGCTTCCCTTCAGATTTGGAAAAGGAAAGCTACTCCATGTGGATCCTGAGTGCCGGGCGTCCCCTGGAAGCCGTATTTACCGGTGAGGAAGAATTCAACGGCCTGAACGTTTTCACCTTCGCCATTAGTGAGCCGGACCTGGACATCGGTACCCAGGAAGGAACTGGCATACCTCAGGTTGTGGACATAGATATCAGTCTGAAGGTTGAGCCGGTAACCGGTACCACAGTATATACTGAGAGCAATTCGACCTACAGCCTGGTTCTCGGGCCAGACACAAAGATGCCGTACTATATTTCCAGCATAGTTTTCAGCGACGCGACGATAGCAGAGTTGGTTGACGATGCCGAAGGCAATCGCAGCCTGATACTCTGGCTCTCGTTCTATGGCTTCTGGATCGTCATCGCCGTGGGCGCTGCCCTAGTTGTGACCGGGGTAGTCATGACCGTCCGAGCGAGAGAGTAAGTAGCCCAGCTAACCGGCTGATATAAATGAAAACCTAAGGGGTTGAAAGCCAGGCACGTTCAGTATGGTGCTTTCAACCCCTTTCGTGGACGCCTGGGGCACGGCCCTAAAGCAAAAACTTATTAACCGCCGCCGCCACCCCGCTCTTCCCCACCTCATCGGTGACGCGGTGGGCTACCGCCTTGACCTCATCCGGGGCGTTACCCATGGCCACCGCCAGCCCGGAGATAGAAAGCAGGCTGATGTCGTTGGTGCCGTCCCCGATAGCCATAACCTCGCTCAGCGACACCCTCAGGTGTGAAGCCAGCGCCGTCAGCGCCTTCCCCTTGGATACCTCGGGAGCCAGCACGTTAATGAATTCAACTCCGGGATAG
>CAZRIU010000053.1:0-8226 GCA_964600245.1 uncultured Dehalococcoidales bacterium | reverse complement strand
AAGCTCGTCCCGGTCAGCACCCTGAGGGAAGCGATAAAGCTGGGGCTGGTGGGGGACCATGAAAAGTCCTGAACTGAATGTGGTCACCGGGGCTTTCAGCCATAGCGGTAAATACATAGCGGCGCGGCTCCTGGCTATGGGAGAAAGCGTCAAAACCCTTACCGGACACCCCGAACGTGAAAACCCGTTCGTCGGGCGGGTGAGTGCCCACTCCTTTAATTTTGATAATCCGGGCCGGCTGGCGAAAAGCCTGCAAGGAGCCGCCACCCTCTATAACACCTACTGGATTCGCTTTCCGCACAGATGGGGTACCTTCGATAAGGCTGTGGAGAACAGCCAAACACTGATTAGAGCCGCTGAAAAAGCCGGCATCCGCAGAATGGTACACATCAGCATCACCAACCCCACCGAGGACTCACCCTTTCCCTATTTCAGGGGGAAGGCGCTGGTGGAAAAAGCTATTATCGATTCAAAACTATCCCACGCCATCGTTAGGCCGGCTCTAATCTTCGGCGCCGAGGGCATCCTCATCAACAACATCGCCTGGCTCCTCAAGAGATTCCCCGTATTCGCCGTCCCCGGCTCGGGGGACTACCGGGTTCAGCCCATTTTTGTGGAAGACCTGGCGGAGATAGCCGTGAGCGCCGGCCATAAAGATGATAATATAGTTATGGACGCCGTCGGCCCCGAGACTTTCACTTTTGAGGAGCTGGTGCGGCTAATCGCCGATAAGATACATCGCCGAGCTAGAGTTATTCACGTCAGACCCGGGCTGGTGCTTTGCCTTGCCCGATTAATCGGCCCCGTGGTCGGGGATGTGGTGCTCACCAGGGACGAAATCGGGGGGTTGATGTCCAACCTGCTCGTTTCCCGGGAACCCGCCACCGGACAGACACGCCTGAGCCAGTGGCTGGATGAAAACGCCGAGGCCCTAGGGGTCAAGTATGCCTCCGAGCTGAAGCGACACTAGGGGTTAAAGGTGATAAATAATCTTCAAGTCTCCGCCATAATCGTCGCCGCCGGCGAAAGTCGGCGTATGAACGGAATCGATAAGGTCTTGGCTCCAATGGGGGGCCGGCCGGTTTTATCTTATGTACTCGCCGTCTTTGATGGCTGTAAGTCAATCGACCAAATCGTGCTGGTGGTGAACGAGAAAAGTCTCAAAGCCTGCCAGCAGTTGATAGCCGAAGAAGGACTGTCAAAGCCAATTGAGGTCTGCGTAGGGGGCAAAAGGCGGCAGGACTCGGTGGCGGCGGGGCTTAAAAAGCTTAAAGACTGCGACTGGGTGGTCATCCACGACGGCGCCCGTCCCCTGGTGACTAAAGAGCTGATTGAGGAAGGACTAAAAGCAGCCCAAGAGACGGGAGCCGCTGTAGCCGCCGTTCCCGTCACCGACACCGTCAAGGTCGCGGACGACGATAGAATAGTGCACCAGACGCCACCACGTCAAAATCTGTGGGCGGTACAGACGCCGCAGATCTTCCGCCTTGATATAATAACTAATGCCTACCAGAAAGCGAAGGGCGAAGCCACCGACGACGCCTCGCTGGTGGAGCAAGCGGGCTATAAGGTTAAACTGTACATGGGCTCGTATGATAATATAAAGATAACCACCACTAATGACCTTTTAATAGCGGAGGCTTTAAGCAAAAGTGGGAAATAATATGCGAATCGGCATCGGCTACGATGTCCACCCTTTAGTCAAGCAAAGAAAGCTCGTTCTCGGCGGCGTGGAGGTTCCCTTTAACAAAGGGCTCGACGGCTGGAGCGACGCCGACGTGCTCACCCACGCCATCATCGATGCCCTGCTCGGCGCCGCCGCCCTGGGCGATATCGGCAGCCATTTCCCTCCGGGCGAAGCGCAGTACCAGGACATCTCCAGCCTGAGCCTGCTCAAAACGACCGGTGAAAAGCTGGCGGAGAAGGGCTGGCATATCGTCAACATCGACGCCACCGTCATCGCCGAGGAGCCGAAACTGGCTGGCTTTATCGAAAAGATGCGCCAAAGCTTAAGCCAGGCGCTGGGCATTGAGAGAGAGCAGGTCAGCGTCAAGGCGAGCACCACTAACGGACTGGGCTGTATCGGCAAGGGCAAATGGATAGAAGCCCGCGCCGTAGCCTTAATCACAGGAGACTAATTCTTATGGGATTTTGCCGCAGCCTGAGAAAGGATATAAAGGCCGCCTTCGAGCACGACCCAGCGGCGGTCAGCACGCTGGAGATTCTGCTGGCCTACCCCGGCTTCCACGCCCGCCAGTTCCACCGCGTCGCCCATACCCTCTCCCGCTGGCACATCCCCTTCCTGCCCCGCCTTATCTCCCACATCAGCCGCTTCCTCACCGGCATCGAAATCCACCCCGGGGCCAAGATAGGGGAAGGCTTTTTTATCGACCACGGCATGGGCGTGGTCATCGGCGAGACCTCAGTCATTGGCGACAACGTCACTTTATATCAGGGCGTAACATTGGGCGGCACCAGCCACCTCAGGGCCAAGCGCCACCCCACTCTGGGCGATAACGTGGTGGTGGGGGTGGGGGCGCAGCTCATCGGCGACATCACCATCGGCGAAAACTCCAAGGTCGGCGCCGGCTCGGTGGTGGTCACCTCGGTGCCAGCCAACGCCACCGTGGTCGGCGTACCGGGACGAGTGGTGGCGGTGCGCAACCCCGATACCGATACCGTGGAAAGGCTGCCCGACCCCGTGGGCGAGAGGCTGGAAGACCTGGAAAAAAGAGTGGCCGAGCTGGAAAAATACTTGAAGCGCCTGGAAAGAACCAAAAAATGAAACTATACAACACCCTCTCCGCAAAAAAGGAGGAATTCTTACCCCAGGGCGACGAGGTGACTATGTACGTCTGCGGCGTCACTCCTTATGACGACGCCCACATCGGCCACGCCATGAGCTACGTTATCTTTGACGTCATCCGGCGCTACCTCAGGTTCCGCGACTTTAAGGTCAAATACGTGCAGAATGTCACCGACATCGACGACAAAATCATCGACCGCGCCAACCAGCGCGACGTTCCCCCCGCCGAGCTGGCTAAGAAATACACCGACAGCTTTGAGGAAGATATGAAAGCCTTGAATATCATCAAGGCGGAAACCGACGTTTACCCCAAGGCCACCGAAGAGATACCGAAAATCATCGAGGTCATTCAGGGCTTGATTGACAAGGGTTTTGCCTACCCCGCCGGCGGCAGCGTCTATTTCCGGGTGAGAAAAGACCCTGACTACGGCAAGCTCTCCCACCGCAGCCTGGACGATATGATGTCGGGCGAGTGCGCCATCGGCAGCGGGGAAAAAGAAGACCCCATGGACTTCGCCCTCTGGAAGGCGTCCAAGCCGGGCGAGCCTTACTGGGAAAGCCCCTGGGGGGAGGGGCGGCCGGGCTGGCACATCGAGTGCAGCGCTATGTCCTTAAAGTATCTGGGGGACCAGATTGATATTCACGGCGGCGGGCAGGACCTGATTTTCCCCCACCACGAGAACGAAATCGCCCAGTCGGAGAGCTTTACCGGCAAGAAGCCCTTCGTCAAATACTGGCTGCACAACGGGCTGGTGCAACTCGGCGAAGACAAGATGAGCAAAAGCTTAGGCAACCTGGTGACCATCAAGCAGGCTCTGGAAAAATACAGCCCCGACGCCATCCGTATCTTTATCCTGAACTCTCACTACCGCAGCCCCCTCACCTATTCCGAGGAAGGCTTGGAGGCGGCGGAGAAGGGGGTGGAGCGGCTGATGCGGGCGGTCTCCAGAGATGACCCCGGTGGCGGGGAGGTTTTTGGTGCCGAGCCATACCGTAAGCAGTTCATCGAGGCGATGGACGACGACTTTAACACCGCTAAAGGGCTTGGCGTCCTGTTTGAGCTAGCTAGCGAAATAAATCAAGCTGGCGACGCGGGCGTCAGTATCGGCAAGGCTCAAAGCACTCTTACGTCGCTGGCGCGGGAAGTGTTGGGGTTAAAGCTTCCGCGAACAATCCAAATAGAAGTTCACGACAGAATTATAATAAAGGATACCGTAAAGACTACAGACATACCTGATGCGGTAAAAAGGCGAGTCAGACGTCTTGTTGAGGAACGCGCTAACTGCCGGAAAGAGAAGAACTGGCAGCGGGCGGATGAAATAAGGAAAAAGCTGGCTGAGCTTGGAGTTACCTTGGAAGACACTAAGAAAGACACTGATGCAGGAAGGGACATGATATACAAAAATGTTCCATCCGTAGAGTTGCTTGATAGTCTTTTGAAAGAACTGGGAATAACCCTTTGAGGATAGATTAACTATCTCCCCGTCAGCCAGGCCCAGAAAGAGCGCCAGAATCTAAGCCCCACCCTACCCCTCATCAGCTCCAATTGCTGCCTTTCCACCACGGGGAAGGCGTTTATTTCGTCTATCTCCGGCTTTAATTTAGCCAGTTCTTCTTCGGCGTTTTCCCCGGCCATTACCTCATCGATGCGCTGCGCCATCGCCCGGGCCGCTTTAATGCGTTTCTCGCCAAGTTCAGCCATCTCAGCAGAGATAACGCCGTATTTCGCCTTTAACTCATTTAAGCCCAGTATCGCCTCGTAGGCGCTCTCAAGAATCTGCTGGCGGCTCATCCACTTCGTCTCGTAGTTCAGGGAGTCCCTCCAGTTGGGCGCCAGCAGCGCCTGGCGGTGCTCTTCCAGCGTCTTAAAGAGCACGTTATAGCCATAGCGTTTGGGTTGCTCGAAGCCTAGGCTCCCCGGGTCGAGGAAGGGGGAGATGGGAGCAATAAAGAGGAAAAGCCGTTTGTCGCCCTTAAATCGCTGGAAGAGGTGGTCGCAGTATTCCACGGTCTCCCTCACCGACTCTGGCGTCTGCTTCGGCAGCCCGATCATATAGAAGACGTCCATGCGCGCGCAGCCGGCATCAAGAGCCTCGGCAATCGTCCGCTCCAAATCCTGGTTGGAATAGTTGCGCCCCGAGGCCTTGCGGACTATGGGGTCGTGGGACTCGGGAGAGATCTCCAGGCAAAAGTTGGGGCAGGCCTGGCCCATACGCTTGATAAAGCCAGGCGGGGCGGGGTTGAACAGCTCCAGGATGAGCTGATTTTTGACTCCCTCCACCCCCCGCAACACCTCCTCGGCATAATCTTCTCCTGGCTGGAGCAAGTCGCCCAGGATAAAGATGGGTCCCGTGCTGAATTTTTCTATTTGCTTAACGCCCCGAATAACGGCTTCGGGAGAGCGAAAGACGGGCCTCTCCCGCCCGTAGCACTTGCGGAAGGCGGCGGCGGAGCCGCCGCAGATAACGCAGTTCTCCCCACAGCCTTTACAGGTGAGCACGGCGGTAATGGGGTAGTCCTTCCAGCCCTTGAAGGGGGCGTAGCTGGCCAGGTCGCGGTATCTTATCACCGAGCGCACGGTCTCGGCGTAGTTGCTCACCATGAGGTGGCTCAGGTCGGTGGGAATGTGGGTGAAGGGATTTTCGTGTACTTTGTCCTTTTCGTCCTTCCAGACCAGGTTGGGCACTCTGTCGGGCTCAACGCCGTGCCTGACACAGTCCATGAGCTGGCGGAGCGGCTCCTCGGTGGAATCTCCCCTCACCACGTAGTCGACTTCGGGATAGTTTGTTAATTCTTTGTAGAAATAGGTCGAGGAGAGGCCGCCGAAGACCACTTTGGATTCGGGGTGGTATTTCTTGACGAGGCGGGCGACCTCGATGGCGCCGTGGGAGCTTACCAGCCAGTGCAAATCGATGCCGAAGACGGGCGCTTTGAGCTTCTTTATCATCGCCTCGGCGTTGAACTTCCTATCGCTCAGCATGCGCACCGCCAGGTTGACGATGCGCACCCGGTAGCCCGCGTTGCCTAGGTACTCGGCGATGCTGGTAAAGCCGATGGGGTACATCTCGAACATAGAAGACGAGGGAATCAGGTCGGCGACGGGCCCGTAGAGAATCGCCTTCTGGCGGAAGTCATAGACGCTGGGAGGGTGCAGCAAGACGAGGTCGACGGACATTAGCCAAAGACCCTTGCTAGAATGTAGCCGACACCAAGCAGGAGCTGGGTGAGCAATACGACCATGATGTTATTGGCCATGGCGGGCACCAGCTGGCTCATGTCGCTATATTTTCGCCCGCCCCAGATGGCCTTGAGGGCGAAGGGCAGGGTGAGCAGAGCGATTAAGGCAAAGAGGGGCATCTTCCCCGACGCCACCCAGACGGCTATCCAGATGTAGATAATTATGGTCAGGGCAGAATATATCAGCCAGGCGCCCTGCTTGCCGATGGTGATGGGAAGTGTGCGGCGGCCTGCTTCCCTGTCGGCGGGTATATCGGGGAACTCGTTTAAGAGCAGCAGGTTATGCACCAGGATGCCCGAAGGTATGGCGGCGATAACGGCGGGGAAGGTGTATTCGTTGGCCTGGATAAAGTAGGTCCCCAGCACGGGCAGAGCCCCCATCCCCACCCCCGGTGCCCATTCTGGCCAGCCCAGGCGGGTCAAAAAGGGGGTGTAGAGCAGCGTGCAAAAGGCCGCCACCAATAGCAGCGGCAGCAAAGCCCAGCCGGCGACGATAACGAAATAGACGCCGATGGGCACCGCCAGCAGGAAGGAGCCCATCCCCAGCCAGAAGACCTGCCGCGGCGTCATCTGGGCGGCGGGCAGGATGCCGCTGCCCCCGCTGAAAGGGGTGCGCTTAGTCTTGAGGTCGATGCCACTCCTGTAGTCGAAGTAGTCGTTGAGCACGTTGACGCCGATGTGGCAGAGCAGCAGCCCCAGGAAAGCGAGCAGGGCATGGCCTAAGTGAAAATAGCCGTCATACCAGGCGATGGCGTTACCCAGAAAGGCCAGCACCACGGAAAGGAGCAGGAACTGGGGCCTGGTCTCGGCAAACCATACCTTCAGCTTCATTCATCGTCTCCTTTGCCAGTCATGGATACAGTATTCGCGGCACTTTGGGTGAGCATAGGTAGTCGGGGTTATCATGTAGGCTCTCTTAACGTATCAGATTACCTGCAGGGCTACTATAGAGATAATAACGAAGAGGGCTACGAGGACGATGGTAAGCTGAAAAAGCGTTTTCTCCACGCCCCGCTTGGTGCGGTAGACGGTGTCGGCCTGGCCGAAGATACCCCCCAGCCCCCCGCCCCTAACCTGGAGCAGAGTGGCCAATATCAAGGCGGCGGATAGTATGATCTGAGCTATGCTAAAATAAGTCTCCATGCTTATCCTTCCTCTAACTTCTTCTCCATTAACCGGTTGACCACCGCGGGATTGGCGCGACCCCTGGTGGCCCTCATCACCTGTCCCACCAGGAACCTCAATGATTGTTTCTTGCCCGCCTTATAGTCGGCGACGGCCGAGGCGTTCTCTTTGATGACGCGGGTAATCTCCTCCTCGATGGCGCTGACGTCACTTATCTGCCCCAGCTCCTGCGTCTTAATTATATCATCGGCGCTGGCGCCTTTCTCGTACATCTGCCCCAGCACCGACTTGGCCGAGGCGGTGCTAACCACCCCCTCCGAGCTTAGCCTAGCTAAGCGGGCCAGCCGTTCCGGGCTGACCTTTTTCCTGAACTGGGCTATATCGATAACACTCTCGTTTATTATACGGCTCACCTCGCCCAAAAGCCAGTTGCTTATCTCCTTGGGCGATAACTCCTGACCGGTTTTCAGGCAGTCCTCGAAGTAGTCAGCCATATCCCGGGAAGCGGTAAGCAGCTTGGCGTCATAGAGGGGCAGCCCGTATTCGGCGACGAAGCGGTCGCGTCTCTCTTCGGGCAGCTCAGGCAGCTTGGACTTTACTTCCTCCACCCAGGCCCGGTCCAGCACTAGCGGCGCCAGGTCGGGCTCAGGGAAGTAGCGGTAGTCGTGGGCGTATTCCTTGGAGCGCTGGGAAACGGTCACGCCCCTATCCTCCACCCAGCCCCTCGTCTCCTGGAAAAGCCTTTTGCCCGCCGCCGCCACCTTGCGCTGCCTCTCCTCTTCGTAGCTCAGGGCGCGATAGACCGCCTTAAAGCTGTTCATATTCTTGACCTCGACCTTGGCCAGGGTATCGGGGCTGTTTTCGGGGCGGATGCTGATATTGGCGTCGCAGCGGAAGCTCCCCTCCTCCATATTCCCCGTGGAAACGCCCAGGTAGCGCAGTATGCTCCTCAGCTTTATCAGGTACTGCCGGGCTTCCTCGGGAGAGCGCAGGTCGGGTTCGCCGACAATCTCCATCAAAGGCACTCCAGAACGGTTGACATCCACCAAGCTGTAAGA
>CAZRIU010000052.1:0-8252 GCA_964600245.1 uncultured Dehalococcoidales bacterium | reverse complement strand
GGCCACGTCCTCCTCAAGGTGGACGCGGGTGATGCCTGCCTTCCTCTCCTTACCGTCGACATCAATGAGCAACCAGCCGTTAACCCCGAAGGGGGCGTCGTACTGGGAAATCTGGTAGCCCTTCATCAGGTCGGGGTAGGGGTAGTTCTTGCGGTCGAACTTGGTGTAATCGGAGATGGTGCAGTGCAGGGCCAGAGCCGTCATCACGGTAAATTCCACCGCCTGCTGATTGATGGTGGGCAGTACACCGGGCATACCCATACACACCGGGCAGACATGGCTGTTGGGGGGGGCGCCGGTGTAATCGGTACTGCAGCGGCAGAACATCTTGCTCTTGGTCAGGAGCTGAGCGTGGACCTCCAGCCCGATAACGGTCTCGTATTCCATGGCAAATGTTAGTATAGCAACAATAGTAATAGCTGACAAGAAAAGAGGGAGGCTGCCAAATATATTGGCATATGTTATAATTTCCCCTACAGGTGGGGATATAGCTCAACTGGGAGAGCGCTGCCTTCGCATGGCAGAGGTCGGGGGTTCGAATCCCCCTATCTCCACCAATCCACTATTCGTCCTCTGCCGCCTATTCCCCCGACCCAACCGAGGATGCGAATCCCCCTATCTCCACCAATTATATTTTCTTTCTCTCCCGCCAGCGGAAGAAAGCCTTGGTCAGCTCTAAGACCGGGAAGACCGTCGCCGCCAGCAAGACGACCAGCAGCCAGTCGAAGCCGCTCAAGGAGAAGGTGCGGAACGATGGCTGCAGAACGGGCGTATAGACTATCACCGCCAGCAGCGCGATTTCCCAGACTATAGCGATATTCAGCCACCTGTTCTTGAAAAAGCCGATCTTGAATATCGACTGCTTGTCGGAGCGGAAGTTGTAGGCTTTAAAGAACTGTATCAGCACCAGGGTAAGAAAGCACAAGGCCTGTGCCTCGAGCATACCCCGCCCTGCATCCAGCGCCCACTTGAACACCCCCAGGTTGACCAGACAAGACCAGACCCCACCCACCACCATCAGCGTCACCACTTCTTTGGTAAAGACGCCCTGCCCCCGCGGGCGCGGCTTCTGCTTCATCAGGTCGGGGTCGGGCGGGTCCACGGAAAGGGCGATGGCGGGCAATCCGTCGGTAGCCAGGTTCACCCACAATATCTGTATCGCCACCAAGGGGATAGCCCCCGCAGGCAGCCCCAGCCAGGGCCCGAAAAGGATAGCCCCCGCCATGAGCAGTATCTCCCCAATATTAGAAGAGAGTAGGTACATCAGGTATTTCTTGATGTTGCTGAAGATGCCTCGCCCCTCCTCGACAGCGGCCACGATGGAGGCGAAGTTGTCGTCGGTCAGCACCATATCGGCCGCCTCGGTGGTAACATCGGTGCCGGTGATGCCCATGGCGATGCCGATATCAGCCCTTTTGAGCGCCGGGGCGTCGTTGACGCCGTCCCCGGTCATGGCCACGACGTGGCCCCTCCTAGCCAGTGCTTCCACCACGCGCAGCTTATGCGCCGGCGAAACGCGGGCGTAGACCTCTATCCCCTCCACCATCTCTTCGAGCTCTTGCTGGCTCAAATTGTCGAGCTCGACGCCCGTCAGCGCCAGACCGTCTTTGAGCAGGCCCAGCTCGCGGGCGATGGCCACCGCCGTCTTCTTATGGTCACCGGTTATCATCACCGACTTTACCCCCGCCTGGTCGCAGTGCTCTATCGCCTTCTTGGCCTCTGGGCGCGGCGGGTCAATCATCCCCACCAGCCCGGTAAAGACCATGTCCTGCTCGATAGACTCGCTTATCTCGCCATCGTCCAGCCGCTTATAGGCCAAGCCCAACACGCGCAGGGCGTCTTCCGACATCCCCCTCCCCACCGCGATAATGCCTTCCCGGTCTTTATCGGTCAGCTCCCGCTCCCGCCCCTCGGCATAGATATAGCGGCAGGAGCCCAGGACCAGTTCCGGCGCCCCCTTGGAATAGGCGACGCTGCCCTTAGGCGTGCGGTGGACGGTGGTCATGCGCTTCCTCTCCGAAGAGAAGGGGATTTCGCCGATGCGGGGGAACTGGCGGTTAAGCTCTTCCGGCCAGAGGCCCGCCTTGGCGGCGCTTACCAGCAAAGAGCCCTCGGTGGGGTCGCCGCTGACCTCCCAGACTCGGCCGCTGGCGGTAAGCGCCGTGTCGTTGCATAAAGCGCCAATAAGCAGCAGCCTTTCCAGTGCCGAATCGGACTCAACGCTTACCTTTTCGCCGCCGACGGAGAACTCGCCCTCAGGCTCGTAGCCGACGCCGCTGACATCGATTGATTTTTCGTCGGCGTAGATAAGTCGCACCGTCATCTTGCCCTGGGTGAGCGTTCCCGTTTTGTCGGAGCAGATAAAGGTGGTGCTGCCCAGCGTCTCCACCGCAGGCAGCTTGCGGATGAGGGCATTTCGCTTGGCCATGCGGCGCACGCCGAGGGCTAAACTAATGGTCACCACCGCGGGCAGGGCTTCGGGCACCGCCGCCACCGCCAGGGCTATCCCCCAGATAAACATCTCCAGCAGCTCATGCCCTCTGGCCACCCCCAGCCCCGCCAGGACGAAACAGAGGACCAGGGCGCCGATGGCAATCCACCTGCCGATGCGGTCGAGGTTTATCTCCAGCGGCGTCCTTTCCGGCTTGACCGCCTGCAGCAGGCTGGCAATCTTGCCGAACTCGGTGGCCATGCCGGTGGCGGTAACAATAGCGCTGCCCCTGCCGTCGATGACCGCCGTGCCCATATAGACCATATTACGACGGTCGCCGATGGGCGCTTCGTCCCCGATAACGCTATCTTTTTTCTCAACGGGGGTGGACTCACCGGTGAGGGGGGCTTCATTGGTCTTCAGGTTGACCGCTTCGATGAGACGGGCGTCGGCGGCTATCCTGTCGCCCGTCCTGAGGATAATGATGTCGCCAGGAACTAATTCGCGGGCGGGTATCTCAACCTCCCTGCCCCCCCGCCGCACCGACGCCATCGGCGCCGCCATTCTCCGCAGGGCTTCCATAGCGCGCTCGGCTCGATACTCCTGGAAAAAGCCCAGCCCAGTGGCAAAAAGAATGATAATGCCGATAATAACGGCGTCGGCAACCTCGCCCAGTACCGCCGACAGCACCACGGCGATAATGAGGATAATAATGAGAAAGCTCTTGAACTGCTCTAGGAAAAGCACCCAGGGCGAGATTGCCTTCTTCTCGGCCAGCTCGTTGGCGCCGTAGCGCTCGAGCCTTTTTTGAGCCTCGGGCGGCTCTAAGCCGTCGCGCCCGGACTTAAGAGAGCTCAGGGCATCTTTGGCTTCCCGTCGGTACCATTCCTGTTCTTCGGCCATCTGGTTGACCGTATTATACCCCCGCTAGAAGCCAGTTGAAAACCATTAAACAGGGGTACAAAGAGGGAGGCTAATCCCTCTTGCCGATTAGCCCGTAGATGAAGAGGTAGTTAAGCTGGCGATATACCTCAGGGTCCGGCTTGATGTCAGCCATCAGGTCGGGGCTGGCGAAGACACCCCGACGGATCATCTCCAAGTATAAAAGAGGGAGCTCCTCCGAGAGCCCCGGATTGATATAGCCCTCCCTTTTACCCTCTTCCAGCAGCTCCAGCGTCGTCTGCCTGACATCTTCCTTCCAGAAAGCCTCAATCCAGTCCCTCAATTCGGGGTCGTGGCGCGCCGCCGTCTGCATCAATTCACCGTGATATTCGCTGGCGATCTTGGCTTTGTCGAAGATTATCGTTTCCAGCTTCTCGGGGAAGGGCTTGTCTTCCCTGATAATCTCCCGCGCCCTGTCCAGTATCCCCCTCAGGAGAGCTTTAACTACCTCCCTCACCAGCCCGTCCTTGCTGCCGAAGTGGTTGTATATCGTTACCAGGGAAACGTCGGCGGCGCGGGCGACTTCGCTGATAGGCACCTTTTTGAAGCCGTGGAGCTTAAAAAGCTCCATGGCCGCCTCTATAATGGCCTTCTTGCTCTGCTCCTTCTTGCGCTCAAAGCCGTCCATGGGGTAGTCCTGATGAAATATTGAAATCTTTTTACTAATTATATAAAAAACTATTGACAATGTCAACTATTAGTCGTACAATTATAAACCTGTGAATAAATTTTGGGGGGAGCCATGAACGCACTGACCGAAACACGGGAATACCGGATGCGCTGGTTGACGTTAGTGGTCATCGCCATAAGCGTCCTCATCGTCGTCCTCGATTCGACTATCGTCAACATCGCCCTGCCCACCCTGCAGCGAGAGCTGAACACCACCCTGGCCGAGCTGCAGTGGATTATCACCGCCTATATTATGGTCTTCGGCGCCCTCATGCTGACCACGGGCTCGCTGGCCGACCGCTGGGGCCGGGCCCGCCTGCTCCAGCTCGGTATCGTTGTTTTTGCCGGCGGCAGCGCGGCCGCCGCCTTCGCCGATACCGCCTGGCAATTGATTATGTGGCGCGCCGTAATGGGCGTGGGTGGGGCTATGATTCTGCCCGCCACCCTGGCCATTATCACCAACGTCTTCCCTCGCCAAGAGCGGGGCAAGGCAATCGGCGTCTGGGCCGGGCTCAACGGCATCGGTATCGCCTTGGGCCCCATAATCGGAGGCCTAATCATCGACAGCCTCCAGTGGAACTGGATATTCTTAATCAACCTGCCCATAGCCGCCGTGGCCCTGATTGCGGGCTGGTTTCTGGTGCCCAACAGCCGCGACCCCAACCCCAAGCGCCTTGATATCCCGGGGACGCTGTTCTCCATCGCCGCCCTGGGCAGCCTCGTCTTCGGGCTCATTCAGGGTGGTCAGGAAGGCTGGGGCGACCCCATCGTTATCGCCTCCCTGGTCGGGGCGGCGGTATTGATTTTCGTCTTCATTCTGTGGGAACGCCACACCGACCACCCCATGCTGGAGATAGAGTTCTTTAAGAACCCCCGCTTCTCGGCGGGCGTCGGCGCCGTCTGCCTGATGGCGCTGGCCATGATTGGCGTAACCTTCGGCCTGACGCTCTATATGCAGTTCGTCCAAGGCTACACGGCGCTGGAAACGGGCCTGCGCTTCGTGCCCCTGGCCCTCGGTATCCTAATTGGGGCATCCACCGCCGATAGAATAGTATCCGCCCTGGGGACGACCCGGGTCATAGTTATAGGCTTTATCGGCACCGCCATCGCCGGCGCCCTGGCCGCCTTCTGGCAGGTGGAAACGGCTTACTGGCAACTGGGCGCCATCTTCTTCGCACTGGGCTTCTTCCTGGGCTACATCGCCGCCCCCGCCACCGACGCCGTTATGGGTGCTCTATCCGAGGCTAAAGCGGGCATCGGCTCGGCTATGAACACAGTAAGCCGGATGGCGGCCGGCGCCATCGGCGTGGCCGTTATTGGCTCGGCGCTGAGCACAGTCTATTCATCCAGCTTCGGCAAGGCGGTAGCAACTATTCCCAACCTCTCCGCCGAAATAGTCGAAGCCGCCAGCGATTCGGTAGGGGCAGCGGTAACTATCGCCCAGCAGCTACCCGCCCCCGTAGGCGACACCCTGGCCCAGATTGCCAAGGAGAGCTTTATGGATGGCTGGCAGGTGATGGCCTTTGTAACCTGCGGCATGAGCATTATCGGGGTTATCTTTATCTTTAAATTCATGCCGCCGCGGCACGGACCTGCCCAATAAAGATATGGAGGTAGGGGTCAGGGGACAGTTTTGAAGGCAAAGCCGAGACCCTATGCCGACACTAGCTCCTTGAGTTTCGCCGTCAGAGCCGGTAAGACCTCTTTATAATCGGCGACGATACCGAAGTGGGCTACGTTGAAGATATTGGCCTCTTTATCCTTATTTATAGCCACAATGTATTTTGAGCCCAAACAGCCACCGATATGCTGTATGGCGCCAGAGAGAGCTACGCCTATGTATAGTTTAGGGCTGACCACCTTTCCCGTCTGGCCTATCTGGAGCGTCATCGGCACCCAGCCCTCGTCGCAGGCAGGCCTGGTAGCACCAACCGCGCCACCCAGGACGTTAGCCAGCTCCCGTATCATCTCGAAGTTTTGAGCACTGCCCATGCCACGCCCACCGCTAACGACTGCCTCAGCGTCTTCCAGCTTTACCCCCTCCACCTCCTCCTTTATCCGCTCGACAACCTTGACCTTAAGCGCCGAAGGGTCGACCTTGCCCTCTACAGGAACAACCTCACCCTTACGGGAGTCGTCGCGCTTGGCCGGCGGCACTGTTTTCGGTCTTAGAGTAGCCATCTGAGGACGGGCCGACTTTGATACCACCTCGGCGTGGGCGTTACCACCAAAGACGGGCCTAGTCGAGACCAGCAGTTTCGCCGAGTCAAGGGACAGCGCCAGGCAGTCCATAGCCAGCCCACCTCCCAGGCGACCGTTTAAGCGCGGGGCCAAATCAATACCGATATCGGTATGGCCCAGTAGCACAATAGAAGGCAGCGCTTTCTGGCAATGGTCGGCCGCTAGCTGAGTGTAGGCATCGGAGTTATAACTATCCAGCAGACTGTCTTCAGCAACATAGACCTTGTCAGCCCCACAGGCGATTGCCTCCTGAGCCAAACTGCTGGCCTTGCTGCCCAGCAAAAGGGCGCTTAATTCCTCGCCCAGTTCATCGGCGAGCTTTCGGCCCGCGCCCAGGAGTTCTATAGTGATTGGTGCCAGCTTACCCTCAACGATTTCACCACAGACCAGAACACCTTTATTATCCATTCTCACACCCTCCGTTCATTCCCTAATCATATTAGCTTAGCCAGCTTGGCGGCCAAGTTTTCAGCAGCTTCGCCGGGGCTATCCCCGGTTATCATTTCGCACTCGGTCTTTCGGGTCGGCACCGAGAGCTTGGTGACCTCGGTATGGGCTTTAGCCTTATCCAGTTCCGAAGCCTCCGCCCCGATATCCGCCGCCTTCCAGACGGGAACCTGCTTGCGGGCGGCAATCATGATGCGCATTCCCGCGGGAAGACGGGGCAGACCCAGCTCACTGCTCACGGTAACCAGGCAGGGCAGGGGCGCTTCCACCAGTTCGTAGCCATCCTTGACCACCCTCTTTACCTTAAGCTTCTTGTCCGCCGCCTCGATATCACCGGCCAGGGTAACCACCGGGATGCCCAGTATCTCGGCCAGAATTGAGCCAACCTGACCGCTGCCCCAGTCGGCGGACTGTCGTCCGCACAAGACCAGGTCGTAGGCGCCGATTTTCTCGATAGCTTTCCCCAGGACATAAGCAATACCGAAGCTATCCAGGCCCTCGAAGGCCGCGTCATTGAGAACGTAACCTTCGTCGGCCCCCATAGCTATGCTGTGCTTTACCACCTCGGAAGCCTTCTCCGGCCCCAGGCTTATCACCGTTATCGTGCCGCCGTGTTTATCTTTGAGCCGGCAGGCCGCCTCAACGGCTCGTTCGTCGAATACGCTTATCACCGGCGGCACTCCGGGGGGAGGCACAACCTCCTTCTTTTCGGGGTCAATCTTGAATTTGACCGGTGGTATCTCGGGGTCAACCACTTGCTTAACACAGACGATGATATTCATAACTACTCCCCTCCTGATTAAGACTGCTTCATGGCGGCGTCAACTATTTCAACGAGGTCCTTTGCCTTCAGCGAGTCCTTGATATCTTTATTTTCGATACCCTCCTCGAACATCTGTAAACAATAAGGGCAGGCCGTGACTACGGTATCGGCCCCCGTCTTGAGAACGTCTTCAATGCGCATGTGATTAACCTTGGTGGTGCCGGGCTGTTCCTCTATCCACATGAGTCCACCACCGCCGCCGCAGCAAAAGCTCTTCTTCTTTGAGCGCTCCATTTCCTTAAGCTCTGCCTTGGGGACAGCTTCAAGTATTCGGCGCGGCTCCTGATAGACGCCGTTATAACGGCCCAGATAGCAGGGGTCGTGATAGGTGAGTCTGGAATCCAGTTCGTTAGTAAGTTTCAACTTACCCTGCCTGATTAAATCGGCAATAAGCTGGCTATAGTGAACCACCTTGAACTCGCCGCCGTAGCTGGGGTACTCGTTCTTAATGGTATTATAGCAGTGGGGACAGGTGGTAACAATCTCTTTAATGCCGTGTTTCTTGAAAGCCTCAATATTTTGCTCCGCCATAATCTGGAACTGGAACTCATAGCCGGCTCTTCGTGCCGGGTCGCCACAGCAGGTCTCGGCATCACCCAGTACCCCGAAATCGACTCCGGCCGCTTTCAGCACACTGGTCATGGCCAGAGTCGCTTCGACATTACGCTCAACCAGGGCCCCGGTGCAACCTACCCAGAA
>CAZRIU010000051.1:4254-8322 GCA_964600245.1 uncultured Dehalococcoidales bacterium | reverse complement strand
TAGTATTTCACTTGGCACCTCCCAGTTCCCTGGCTTTATTTAAGATGGCTTTGAGCCCGCTCATATCCTTGATTCGGCTCGGCTTAAGCGGCAAGCGCTTATGGAAAAACAAGCCCATCCCCACCGGCGCCAGCTTGAGGGCGGCAAAGGGGTTGGTCTTCAGGAAAAGCTTGAGCATCATGCCAAACTCATAGACCCGCCCGTTGCCTCTAGCTGAGTCGACGAAGCACTGGTACATAATGGGCGTGTTGCTCTGCCTGGTGCTCTTGCCACTGCGTATGGCGATAATCTCCAGCGCGTGCATAATGTCGGCGGGCTTAATGTCCCTTGGGCAGCGCACCGTGCAAGTGTAGCAGGAGACGCAGAACCACATCGAGTTGCTGGAGAGCACCTCGTCCCTCAAGCCCGCCCGCACCATGGCGATAACCCGCCGCGGCGGATAATCCCACTGGTTAGCGGTAGGACAGGAGCCAGTGCACACCCCGCACTGAATACAGGAATTAATAGCTTCGCCGCCGGGGATGGAGCAGACTTCATTAATAAAGCTCACGTCGGCGGGAGCTTCGACCATTGTCTCGGCCATTTAGACGCCTCCTTCTCTCTATGTCCTGAGGCTGGTTTATACCAGTGCCCCTTCTATCTCAGCCAGAAGCTCTTCGGCGGTAAAGTGCTTGCCCTTAATGGCGCCACTGGGACAGGCGGCGACGCAGACGCCGCAGCCCTTGCAAAGCGTTTCGTTGATTCGGCTCACCATCTTTTCCTCGTCAAAGGAAATGGCATTAAACGGGCAAAGGTCGGAACAGGTCTTACAACCGGAGCAAAGATCCTCGTCGATCTCGGCGGTAGCCGCCTCAATCTCTATCGAGCCGGCGCTAATCATAGCCAGCGCTCTGGCCGCCGCCGCCGAAGCCTGCGCCACGCTGTTGGGAATATCCTTGGGCGACTGGCAGCAGCCGACGACGAAAATACCATCGCTCATAGTCGCCACCGGGTCCAGCTTGGGGTGCTTCTCCAGGAAGAAGCCATCGGCACTTCGGCTGATAGATAACAGGTGGGCGACCTCGCCGGCGTCCTCCCTCGGCTGCAGGGCCGTGCTCAAGACCACCATATCCACCGGAACGCGGCGCTGGCGCCCGATAAGGGTATCCTCGCCGACGATAATCAGTTTGCCTTCCTCTTCCGGAGTCTCGGCAATATCGGTTACCTCGCCGGGACGCCCGCGGACGAATATCGTCCCCTCCTCGAGGACACGGTTGTAAAACTCCTCAAAGGCCTTGCCCACGCACCTGAGGTCGATATAGAACTCATAAATCTGGCTTCCGGGCACGTGCTCCCTTATCAGGTGGCTCAACTTCATTGAGTACATGCAGCATACCTGCGAGCAATACTCGTGGTAGTTCTCGTCACGGCTGCCCACGCAGTGGATAATACCTACCGTCTTAGGATGGGAGCCGTCCTTAAGCAGCACTTCTCCCACCGTCGGCCCCGAGGCATTAATCATCCTCTCGAACTCAAGGGCAGTGAGCACGTTATCCAGCCGCCCGTAGCCGTACTGGTAAAGCGGGGTCGGGTCAAAGGCGTCGTAGCCGGTGGCGACGATGATATTGCCCACCTCCACCTCTATCGTCTCCTCTTCCATATCCTGGTTGATGGCTTCCACCTGGCACGCTTTGACGCACTCCATACACTCCGAGCAAACGCCGCAGTTCAGGCAGCGTTTGGCTTCCTCAACAGCCGCCTTCTCGTCAAAGCCCAGCTCAACCTCGGCAAAGCCTCCCCGCTTACTCACATCCAGGGTGGGCATATCCTGCCTCAGCTTGGCTTTTACCCCCTCTTTGGGTATGTCTTTTACCCTCTCCATGGGAATGGGTCGACCCTCTTTCAGGTCAACACCCCTCAGGTGTCGGTCTATAGAGATGGCAGCTTCCTTACCGGCAGCAACAGCGGCGATAACATCAGAGGGCCCCGAAACCACATCCCCGCCGGCAAAAACGCCTTCGATATTGGTCTGCAGGGTGGTGGGGTCAACGACTACCGTTCCCCAACCCGTGTATTCCAGCCCCTTGGGCAGCGCCTCCTTGTCAACGCCCTGACCCACGGCAAAGATGACGTTATCAACGTTCATCTCAAATTCGGAGTCCTTAACCGGCACCGGGCGCCGCCGCCCGCTCTCGTCAGGCTCGCCCAGCTCCATCTTGATGCACTTGATACCAGCAACTTTATCACCCTTGACGATAACCTCAACCGGTGCCGCCAGTATGTTGAGCTTTATGCCTTCTTTTTCGGCTTCATTAATCTCGTCACTGCCGGCGGGCATCTCGGCTCTTGAGCGCCGATAGATGATGGAAACCTCTTTGGCGCCCAGTCGCTTGGCCACTCTGGCGGCGTCTATCGCAGCGTTACCGCCGCCGATAACGGCCACCCGTCCCCCGAGACTGACCTTCTTGCCTGAGTTAACCTTGTTCAGGAAGTCCAGGGCATGAAGTACACCCTGGGCGTCCTCATTGGGAATACCCATCTTCTGGCTAACCCGAGCGCCGGTTGCCAGGAATATCGCCTGATAGCCCTGGTTAAAGACATCCTCAAACTTCTTCACCGGGCTGTTGGTCTTTATCTCCACCCCCAGCTCCTCCAGGTAGCTGATTTCATTATCCAGCACCTTGTCGGGCAGGCGGTATTCGGGAATGCCGTAGCGCATCAGCCCGCCTGCTTTGGGGGCAGTCTCGAAAACGGTAACCGGGTAGCCTTCCCTTATCAGGTCGTAGGCGCAGGCTAAGCCCGCGGGACCCGAGCCGATAACGGCTACCTTATCTTCTTTAGTCCTCTCCACAGGGGTGGCTTTTTCCCGCCCCACGTTCAGCTCGTAGTCGGCCATAAAGCGCTTTAGCGAGCGGATAGAAACCGGCTCATCAACCTTGCCCCGCTCGCAGTCGCTCTCGCAGGGATGGTTGCAGACCCTTCCGCAAACGCCGGCAAAGGGCATCGTGCGTCGCAGCACTTCGAGCGCTTCCTTGAACTTGCCTTGGGAAATAAGGGCAACATACCCCTGGGCGTTAACCCCGGCTGGGCAGGCAACCCGGCAGGGTGGCAAGCCCTTTTTATCTATGGTAAAGGCGTTGGGCACAGCCTGGGGGAAGGGGCGGTAAATCGCCTTCCGACTACCCAAGCCCAGATCAAACTCATTAGGCACCGTAACCGGGCAAACATCGGAGCATTCGCCGCAGCCGGTGCACTTGTCCACGTCCACGTACCTAGCTTTCTTGGTTATCTTGGCCTTGAAATTGCCCACGTAGCCCTCGACATCGGTCACTTCGCTGTAGGACATAAGCTCGATATAGGGGTGAGCACCCACCAGGCTCATCTTAGGGGTAAGGATACAGGCGGAACAGTCCAGGGTGGGGAAGGTCTTGTCCAGCTGTATCATGTGCCCGCCGACGCTCGGCTCCTTCTCCACCAGATAGACCTTGTGCTTGGAATCGGCAATCTCCAGTGCCGCCTGGATGCCGGCCACCCCACCCCCAACCACCAGGGTGTTGGGGTTAACCGGGACTTCTTTCGTCTCCAGCGGCTCCTGGTAGTAAACGCGCCTTACGGCGGCGCTCACCAGCGCTTTGGCTTTCTCGGTAGCCGCCTCCTTGTCCTCGGTTACCCAGGAACAGTGCTCCCTGATGTTGGCCATCTCGAAGAGATAGGGATTCAAACCCGACTCCTGGCAGACCCGTCGGTAGGTTCGCTCGTGCATCAGCGGCGAACAGGATGCCACCACGATGCGGTTCAAGCCCAGCTCCTTGATATCCTGTCGGATAAGGTCCTGCCCCGGGTCGGAACACATGTAGGTATATTCCCGGGCAATGGTTACTGCTGGTAAGGTCTTGGCGAACTCGGTAACCGCCTTAACGTCCACCGTCCCCGCAATGTTAGACCCACAATGACAGATGTAAACTCCGATTTTGGGCTCCACTTTGCCCTCCTTTACCTTTTACTGTATTCGGTGGGAAGAATGAAAAAATGCACTGGGCACTAGATAAACCAAGCTATCTTAACACAAGCGCACATTATGGTCAAGAA
>CAZRIU010000051.1:2414-4154 GCA_964600245.1 uncultured Dehalococcoidales bacterium | reverse complement strand
CGGTGGATAGCTCGTCCAGCTTATCCACCACCCCTCTCTGCCCCATGGCCAGCGTCAGGTCGCTGCGCGTCCTTTCCAACACTCCCCGCACCATATCGGTAGTGTGGCGCAGCCCTCCAGTGATGGCGTCGGGGAAGTCCATGGTCACCAGCGTGTTGTAGATATCGTCCATGGCCGCCAGCAATTCCTCCCCGCTGGAGAGGTCGCCCCGCCTCATACTATCCAAGAGGTAGCGACGCAGCTCGCCGACGGCTTCGCCCATTCCCTTCAGGTAGGAAACGACATCGACACCCAGCTCCTCGGGTGTCGGCAAAGGCTTCCCCATCACCAGGGCCAGGGTAATACCGCCCTCGGCAAATTCTTTTTGGGCGTCCCGGACAAAGCCGGCATAGCCCAGCTCGTTATAGGCCGAGCAGGCATTCTCGGCCTCGTTAAGTAGCTTGCGCGCCCCCTTGAGCAGTTCGCTAGCCTTGTCGAACTCCTGGCGGTGGACGGCGCGTATTGCCTGGCTACAGTGCCTTATAGCATCACGGCACCGTGGCAATACCTTCTCCCGGGCGGCGTCCTTAGCCGCCAGGTCATCTCTGATTCTATCGGCGATTGGCTCCAGGTTATCGGTCAGTCCACTCATTTTCCTGCCTCAAAGCTGGTTATTATTTTGCGGGCGGCTTCGGCAATATCCTTAGCCCCCAAAAGAGCGCTAATCACCGCCACGGCGTCGGCGCCGTTAGCCGCCACCTCAGCTGCATTATCTCTATTGATACCCCCGATAGCCACTAAGGGCAAACTCACTGCCTCCCGCACCTGCTTTAGCCTGCCCACCCCCACTACCTTGGGCTTTTCCTTTGACGTTGTCGGGTACATCGAGCCAACGGCGATATAGTCAGCGCCGTCGGCTTCGGCGTTTTTAGCCTGCTCGACGGTGTTCACCGAGCAACCCAATATCATGTCCATTGGCAGCAAGCGTCGGGTTACAGATACGGGCAGGTCCCCCTGCCCCAGGTGCAGCCCGTCAGCGTCAGCCGCCAAAGCTATGTCGAGGTGGTCGTTGACGATAAAGAGAACGCCCTTTTCGGTGCAGAGCTTTTTTAGATCTTGAGCGATGGGCAGCAGTTCCACCTTGGCGGTGGACTTATCGCGCAGCTGGATTACGTTAGCCCCACCCCGAATTAGCTCCTGGGCGACCTTGAGATGACTGCGCTTGCCCAATTGCTGGCTGTCGATGATGGCGTACAGCCCCGTCAGTTGGCTTTTCTTGTCCTGGCGCATCAGCCTGGCCAGCAGCTCCTGCTCTATCGTATAGAGGGCAAATCGGGCTTTTTTGAACTTGTCGGCGTCTAATTTAGGCGTGGTGCCAGGCACCTTAGCCATTTCCTCTATTATCCTCAGCGCCTCCTGGACCCGGCGGGCGTTAGCCACCACCGCTATCGGCAGCTCCCTCTGCTTATCCCCTTCAACTTCAATGTCGAAGCCGACGTCGCTCTCGGAGTCTCGCGACTGGATAAGCTGCTGGTTAAAGGCTAAATCCCCCCTCAGTATTTCATGGCGTATGGTCTTCAGCTGCTGCGTCAGCGCGGCGTCGTTGAGTATCATCCGCGCCAGCTCTTCAAGGAGGTGAAGTCCCTCGGCGGCGCGGTTGAGGTTGGCATCGATAATACGCTGTCTCTGGTTCGGCATCTTGAAAGCTCCCAGGCAGATTCTAGCACAGCTAAATCAAAGATAAAAGCTTCAGTCCTCGCC
>CAZRIU010000051.1:0-2314 GCA_964600245.1 uncultured Dehalococcoidales bacterium | reverse complement strand
CTTATCGGCGGTAATTGATTCTTCGGGGCTGCCGAACTCAAGGCTCCGCCTCGTCTTTACCTCGACAAAGACCAGGCAGTCCTTGTGCTCAGCGATGATGTCAATCTCGCCCTCGGGACAGCGGTAGTTAGTCTCGCGGATGCGGTAACCCCGCCCCTTAAGGTAGTCTTTGGCCAGCTTTTCACCCAGTATGCCGGTATCTCGGCGCTTCATTGCTCTTTATAAGAACACTAGAGCTGAACATAGGTCTTGGGCTCGGAACCGGTCTGGAAAGACCAGACATAGGCGGCTCCTTTGAGCCGGAAGACCCCCATTGCTTCATAGCCCCCTTCTTCTACCCGCTGCTTTAAGAACGGGCGCTGGGCAATTATCTCGTCTTTCAACTTCACATCATCCACCGGTTCAACAGCACCGCTTACCCTTACCTGGATGCCGTCCTTGGCGTTAAAGAAGCACAGCTCCACGTTGGGATTGGCCGACATTTGTTTATAGACGTCTTTGAAGGTGCCAGTCTCGATTATGATGCCGTTTTCATCGGCTTTGACCATGCCCATGGCACGCACACGCGGCTGATTCCCCTCTACCGTAGCCAGGTAGCAGGTCGGGTTGGCGTTCAGGAAAGCCAGTATCTCACCCTTGTTCATATAAATTCTCCTTTTCTTGTTAAAATTTCAGCCTTGCTGAATATTCCCTGCATTACTTCCCTCACCGGACGGAAGCTCCGGCGATGGATGGGGCAGGCACCTAGCCGCGAAAGGCAGGCAAAGTGCTGCCGGGTGCCGTAGCCCTTGTGCCGGGCCATTCCGTAGCCGGGATAGAGCCTGTCTAATTCCACCATCACCCAGTCGCGGGCTACTTTAGCAATAATTGAGGCACAGGCAATGGAAAAGCACAGGTTATCGCCGTGGGTAATGCCTTTCTGGGGCAGCTTTAGCTCGGGCAGGCGCATATGGTCGATGAGCAGTGACTCCGGGGAAGGCGAAAGCCGCTCTATGGCCTGCTTCATAGCGAAGCGGGTGGCTCTGATAACCCCCTGGCTATCCACCATGGAGTGAGGTGCTATCCCCACCCCCACCGAAACGGCCACCTCGTAGATGTGGTGGAAGAACAGCTCACGTTTAACGGGACTAATTAGCTTGCTGTCCCTCACCCCAGCGAGCTGAACAGTATCAAATGAACTGGGCAGAATAACGGCGGCGGCGACCACCGGCCCTGCCAGTGCTCCCCGCCCTGCCTCGTCGACGCCGGCGATAAGGCGGTAGCCCTTCGCCACAAATTGCTCCTCTTCAATAAAGGACGGTATCAATTATACCCCCACCCAGGACTTCATCGCCCTGGTAGAAGACTACCGATTGCCCCGGTGCTATCGCCGACTGTGGCTCGATAAAGCGGACTTCGACACTGTCGTCCGTTGGATAGAGCTCGGCGGCGGCTTCGGGCGCTTTATAGCGAATTTTGGCTGTTACTTCCATCGGTTCTTGCGGAGCTTGGCCCGAAACCCAGTTCAGTTGGCGAGCAACCAGCACATTATGTAAAGCCTGCTCCCTACTCCCGACCACGATTTTGTTGCTCTCGGCATCTATTTTAAGCACATAGAGCGGCTCCTCGGAAACTAGCCCCAGACCCTGTCTTTGGCCTATGGTATAATCCGCTAAACCCCTGTGTTTACCCAAAATTTTGCCGTTTATGTCAACTATTTCCCCTGCTTTGAGGGGCACTTTCCCGGCAACAAAGGCCCGGTAATCATTATCGGGGATAAAGCAGACGTCCTGGCTATCGCGGTGCTCACTGGTGGGCAAATCCAGCTCCCTGGCTATAGTTTTAACCCTTTCCTTGGTCAACTCGCCCAGCGGAAAGAGTAAATACTTAAGCTGCTCCTGCCCCAAACTATACAAAAAGTAGGACTGGTCCTTGGTTATGTCAGCCGCTTTCTTCAGTTTATAGCCCTCCGGAGTGGCTTCAACACGAGCGTAATGCCCCGTAGCAAAGTAGTTCACTCCTCCCTCCAACGCTCTCTTCAGGACTATGCCAAACTTCACAAACTGATTGCAGGCTACACAGGGATTCGGGGTCCGTCCCCTGCTGTACTCCTGGCAGAAGTAGTCAATGACCAGTTGTTTGAACTCACTCTCCAGATCGAGTTTATAAAGAGGCAAATCCAGCAGCTTACAAGTTTGCTCTAGAGCCGCCAGGCTAGACATAATGTCAGCTCCCAGCCTCATATGGACGCCGCTGACATCGTATCCTGCCTGTTTCAGCAATGCCGCTGCCACTGACGAGTCCACTCCTCCACTCATGGCTACGGCAACTCGCT
>CAZRIU010000050.1:0-8385 GCA_964600245.1 uncultured Dehalococcoidales bacterium | reverse complement strand
TCCCTTTTCAATCTCCCTGACCCCCTCTACCAGCTTTGTCACCTTATCTTTGGGCACGGAGAGGATAATCTCGTCTTCGGCAGCCAGCGCCCGGTGGTAATCGCCGGGGTCGGGCAGGGTAACCATCAACTGTCCGCTAGACATTACGGGCACAACCTGGTAAGCGCAAGCCGGGGGGAAGAAATGACAATCAACAAGAGCCTCCTTATTGCCAAAATGAAACGGGAGCAGCATATTCCGCAGTTGAGCCGGGTTAGAGTAGATAAGCACAACATCAGGCTCGAAATTAGCCGTCCTCAAGGGGGCGGAAACGATGCCGATATATTTATCCCGATTGAAGGTGGGGAAATCAACAAACAGCTGCAGCTCGGGGTCATCGGGCTTATCCACCAGACCGTAGGCGATAAGGGCGGCGAAGCACCAGTTGTCCTCCTTGAGCATAGCCACTGTCTCTCTCTGGCGGCGGGAAATGGCGAAAGCCTGGCACTGAGCGAGATGGATGCCCCGGTCTTTGTAGGGCCTGACGGCGCCCTCGGGTATGTCACCCTCAGTTTTCAGCATCTTTACGGCCAGGGGAGAAGTCCTCAAGAGCATTAAGCGCTCAAGTTCTTCTCCGCAACGGTTGAAATCAGTCAATGTCGTCATACTTGACCCTCCGATGTGGAATACTAGTTACTCTTTAACATATTACGCAGTTGTTTTCAATGGCTTTTCAGCTACCCCACCCCACTTTATAGCCCGTTGACCCCAGGCACCGCAGCCTGTATAATCTGCCCAGAGTCAACGGATGCAGATTAGATTAAGCTTCCTCGGTGCCGCGCAGAATGTTACCGGTTCGCAGTACCTGACTGAGACGGACAATACCAGGCTACTGGTCGACTGCGGGCTCTACCAGGAAAGGGAGCTGAAAGGGCGCAACTGGAGCCCTTTCTTTATGCCTCCCCAATCGCTGGACGCGGTGCTCCTGACCCACGCCCACCTCGACCACTGCGGGCTGTTGCCCAGGCTGGTGCAGAAGGACTTTAATCAATCCATCTACTGCACCGCCGCCACCGCCGAAATTACCCACATTATGCTGCTCGACGCGGGCAAGCTGCAGGAAGAAGACGCCGAGTTCAAGAAACGCCGCCACCAGAAGGAAAAGAGAAAGGGTAAATATCCCGAGATACCGCTCTACACGCAGGAAGACGCCGAAGCCGTTTTCCCCTTATTCTCAGCGGCCAAATACGGCGAGCCCGTCCGCATCGGCGAGGGCGTCGAAGCCAGCTTTCATGATGCGGGGCATGTATTAGGCTCGTCTATGGTCAGGCTCAAGATTAAGCAGAACGGTGAGCAAAGAATAATCATATTTTCGGGGGATATCGGGCGCTGGAGCAAGCCCATGCTCGAGGACCCCACCCTCTTCGACGAGGCGGACTATGTCGTAGTTGAGTCCACCTACGGCGACAGACTACTCGAACCGTTGGGAGACACGGCCAAAGAATTCGCCGAGATTATAAACGCCACCGCCAACAAGGGGGGTAATATAATCATACCCAGCTTCGCTCTTGAGCGCTCCCAGGAGATTTTGTACTATCTTAACAAGTTCCGGCTCGAAGGGCGCATCCCCCCCCTCCCCGTTTTCGTCGACAGCCCCATGGCGATAAGCATCACCGAGGTCTTCGAGAACCACCCCCACCTCTTCGACGGTGAGATGAAGAAGCTTTTACTTCAGGAAAAATCTCCCTTCGACTTCCCCGAACTCAAGCTAACGAGGACCACCGAGGAATCGAAGGCGCTAAACCACCTCACTGGCAGTAATATCATCATAGCTGGCTCGGGGATGTGCACGGGGGGACGGATAAAGCACCACCTGGTTAATAATATCACCAAGGCGGAGAGCACCATTCTCTTTGTCGGCTATCAGGCCTTTGGCACGCTGGGGAGGCATATCGTCAACGGCGCCAAGAGCGTAAGGATTCTGGGGCAGTACTACCCCGTCCGGGCCAGAATAGCGCAGGTCCACGGCTTTTCGGCACACGCCGACCGGGACGAGCTTATAAAGTGGCTGTCCAGCCTAGGTAAGCCGCCGAGGCGCGTTTTTATAACCCATGGCGAGCTGGATGCCTCAAAAAATCTGGCAGGGCTGTTGAGAGAGAAGGGCTGGGAAACGCTGGTCCCCCGCTACCGGCAGCAGGTTTTACTGGATTAAGGAGGTTCAGACATGAACAGAGAGGATTTTCTGGAGTACATCGACCACTTCAATAACAAGCGATACGACGCCGTCACCAGCTACTTTACCCCCGATGTCAGCGTGGAGTACTTCACCATTCCGGGGGACTACAAAACGGCCCGCACCCTGCACGGCCGACAGGAGTTCATTGAATCGTATAAAAACCTGCACGACTATGTGAGAGAGGCGTTGGAACTGGGCGACTTCATCGTGACCGAGGACCGGCTCTTCGCCGAGCTTTACACCGAATTCCACTGCTTCAAGGACTACCCCAACTTTCTGGGTGGGTCGCTTAAAAAAGGCGATGTCTCCGTCATGACCAACTGGGTACTCTACGACCTTGAGGGCGGTAAGATGAAGCGCATCAGGATTGCCCATTTCCGCATGCACGACCCCAAGTCGGCACGACTCTGAAGCCCAAGGGATGACGGAGCTATTTCTTGGCGAAGCCAAGATTATGAAGTATCTCGGTTACCGCCTGGGGCTGGTTGAGGGTGTAGAAGTGGAAGTATTTGACGCCGTTATGGAGTAGGCCTTCACACTGCTTGGTGGCAAAATCTATCCCCAGCTTAAAGGCCTCTTCGGGGGAAGCCGCCTTTTCCATCGACTCAACGACGGACCTGTGTATAGTGGCGCCGGACATCTGACTGAACTTCTTTATCTTTTCGATATCGGTTATGGGCATGATGCCGGGGATGATAGGGATAGTGATGCCCGCCTTGCCCACCCGCTCCATGAAATCGTAGAAGAAACTGTTATCGAAGAACATCTGGGTAATGGCGAAATCGGCGCCGGCATCAATCTTCTGCTTGGTGTAGTACATATCCGTTTCCAGGTCGGGCGCCTCGGTATGCCCCTCGGGATAGACGGCCACACCGATGGAGTAGCCGCCCACCATAACGACCAGCTTAACCAGGTCGATGGCGTAGCAGAAGCCTTCGGGGTGAGGCACGAACTTACCGCTGCCCCGGGGCGGGTCGCCCCTGAGGGCGAGGACATTTTCGATGCCGTGACTCTTGTAGTCCCTGATAATATTATCGAGTTCTTTCTGGCTTTGCTCGACACAGGTTAGGTGGGGCATGGGGACAAGCGAAGTCTCATCTTTGATGCGAAATACCACCTTGCGGGTATTCCGTAACGCACCGCCGCCGGCGCCGTAGGTTACGGAGACAAAGGTAGGCTCGTAGCCTTTGAGATCTTTGATGGCCTGTAATAAGTGGTCTTCAGCAGCTATTTCCCTGGGGGGAAAGAACTCAAAGGAGAGGCTACTGCCGCGGGCTTGGATAATATCGCCTATTTTCATTTTCAGCCTCCGTCGGCCTGAGGGAAGGCGACCTCGGTATACCAGAACTCTACCTTACGCTTGTGCTCCAGTTCCTGGGCGGCCAGCTGCTCAAGAAGCCTTTTTATTCCTCCCGGAGGATGCAACACCGCCAGCTGGGAGTAAAAATCGTGGGACGCCTTTTCCCGGTTTGCCGCCAGCAGGAATATATCTTTAAGCGCCATGTCGGGGGTTATCTCAGGCTGGTTAAGGTAGTCCACAATCTTATAGTCCAGGACTCTGTCTTTTTTTAACCCCCCCACCCCGATCTCGCCGCGCCGGTATTTTCGCAGCAGTTCCTCGTGACGCTTCTCTTCACGGGAGAGCTGGATGAAGGCATCTTTAGCCGCAGCGTCGGTCATCTTCTGGCTAAGGTCCTGATAGAGGCGCTGTGCCTCAATCTCTTTCTCTATCGCCTTTGCCAAAAGGCTATGCACCGTCAGTCGAGTCGCCATCGTTATCCTCCGCAGCCGATTTATTTCAACCTTTTCGTCACCACATCCCAGTCGATATCCTGGAAGAAGGCAGCGATATAGTCCGCCCTTTTAAGACCGTAATCGAGCATAAAGGCATGCTCGAAGACATCCATCACCAGGATAGGGGCACAGCCCGCGGGGTGACCCACCTCGTGCTCATTAATCCACTGGTTAAAGAGCCAGCCGTTGGTATTATCCTGATAGAGTATCACCCAGCCGATGCCGCGCATCGCCCCCGTAGCCCTGAAGTCCTGCTCCCAGCCTTCGTAGCTACCGTAAGCACCGGCCACCTTCGTAGCCAGGACACCTGCTTTATCCAAAGGTTTCTTGCCCCCCAGGTTGCCGAAGTAGTATTCGTGGAGGCGCATGCCGTTGAACTCAAAACCGAAGCGGCGTTTAAGCTCGGCGTATTCCGGAGTGCCTGACTTGCCCTCCTTGAGCATAGCCGTCATTATATTCCAGAGCTTGTTGGTATTGGTGACGTAGCCCTGGTAGAGGGTAAAGTGATTTTTGAGCAGGGTTTCGCTGAAACCCTTAATCCCGATAAGAGAGCTGTAGTCCTTGGCGTCATAACCCATTGTCTTTACCCCTTTTCCCGTTAATTTTTTAGCCGTCAAGGCTTAGCTGATATTACTCAGAAACTCCTTGAGCTGATAGTCCCACTCCCGGGAGACCAGTTCCACCGAGACTTCTTTGCCCTCAGCCGAAGTAGTAACCCCGACATTGCCCCCACCCCCTTCAAAATAGACGCAATCACTAGACTTATTTTTGACCTCCAGTCCGTAGCCGCCGGGGCCGAAGAAGGTCACCGCCCGCCTGACCACTTCCTCCGGGGTTAGTCTTGTCTTTGCCGACATTCTAATCATGCCAACCTCTTTTCTCCTTTCCCCGACCTTTAGTTATCCCCAATAATAGCCAGTAGTCAATAAAGAAGTCATAAAATGAAGCCAGAAAAAGTTACAGAATTGTGACATTCTGGGAGTTGTCTGATGTTTCCCGCCCTACAGAGCTTGGCTGAGGGGCATGGTGAAGAAGAAGCTGGAACCGTGACCGGGTTTTGACTCAACCCATATGTGGCCTCCGTGCGCTTCCACCAGCCGACGGCAGACCATAAGCCCTAACCCCACCCCACGGACGCCGCTGGGGCGCTTTTCCAAGCGCTGGAAGGAGGCGAAGAGCTTCTCCTGGTCGGCGGGGGAAATGCCGATGCCCTGGTCGCTGACCCCGATGACCAGCTGCTCTCCCTGTGGCTTGGCCGATACCCGCACCTCTCCCCCGATTGGCGAATACTTGACCGCGTTTTCCAGCAGGTTATAGAGGATGCGTTCCAGGCGCAGGGGGTCGGCTTGAAGCGGGGGGAGGCGGCGGGGGAGGTTGATAACGAATGTATGGGTCGAATACTGGCGCTTTATCTTATCCACGGCCTCCTGGATTATCTTCTTGACGTTTATCGCCTCGCTATAAAGGACAAGGCGTTGCGCCTGGACACGGGATAACTCCAGTAGATTGGCCAGCAGGTTAGAAAGCGATTCCGACTCCGCCGCCGCATCCTTGAGCAGCTGGTGGGTTTCTTCCGGAGAGAGGCGTTCGGCTTCGGTGAGGGCGGTGTTGATTGCCCCCGTAATTACCGTCATCGGGCTGCGCAGCTCGTGGGAGACCAGCCCGATGAAATCGTCTTTGAGCTGGTCCAGCTTCTTCTGCTCGGTGATGTCCACCATTATCGAACGGCTGGCTACCACCCGACCTTCTTTATCGCGCATCGGGCGCACCGACAGGCTGACCCATACACTGCTGCCGTCAGCCCGTTTTGCCTCCAGTTCCTGGTCGCGGATTTCCTCACCGCTAATGAACCTCTTGAAAACTCCCTCTGCAGTCGCTTTGCCGCCAGGCGTATCGGCATAAAGGTCGAACACGGGCTTTCCCATCAACTCATCCCTACTGTAGCCGAGGAGTTCCGTAGCTCGTAGGTTAGCCCGCTTGATGTAACCATCTGCTCCCACCGAGAAGTAAGCATCAGGAGCCTGCTCATAGAGGTCTCGGTAGCGCTTTTCACTTTCCTGAAGCGCCTCCTCAGCCATGAAGGTGTGCAGGGCTTCACCGATATAGACCCCCACCCGCTCTAAGAACCGGACTGTTTCCGGAGGGATTTTGTTCTCGCTTTCATCGGCCAGGTGAATTAAGCCCAGGATTCTGTCCCCGTGTTTCATCGGTACCAACGCCACCGATTCGTAGCCGTACCGGTTGCATACATTCCTGGTCTGGCTTCTGACCTCCTCACTAACCGATGCCAGCAGCTTTGTCGTGCCGTTACTAAGAAAGGAGCCGCCCTCGGTATAGGAGGGAATCCCTAACCGGGTATTGCCCATTATCACATTAACGCACATGCACTCGTCCGACCCGACACAAAGAGGGCTTTCAATCTCGTAAAACTCCCGGCTGAATCCGGTATAGGCGATGTAAGGGATATTGCCATCCTCGTCCAAGAGTCGGATGCCCACACAGCAGCATCCGGAATACTTCTTAATCTGCTTGGCGAGTCGCTTCAGATATTCGTTCATATGCCGGCTCTGGCTCAGCGTCTCCAGAATGCTGATAAGCAAATCCCTCTCCGCCAGCACGGATGCAGTATTCTTCAAGCCCGCCCCCTGGGGGCTACCTGATGCCTTCTCGGCTTCTCTTCGCTTCTTCTTGACGCCCACTGGGATGCTCCTCCAGCTTTTTGTGCTGAAAACCTTTCTAAGGCGATGTCTTATTCTAGTTTCTGCCGCTAGTCTAGTCAAGGCACAACACACGAACAGGCTTTGACATCAGCCAAAGGGGCGACTATTATTAAAAGCAACAGGCTTAAGGGAGCTAGAGTGAAGCAATTTCGTATACTGGTAGTTGACGACGAAAAAAGAATAGTGAATTTTCTCACCAGCAAGCTGAAGGCTTCGGGCTACGAGGTGTTGACCGCCAGCGACGGCGTGAAAGGGCTGGAGCAGGCACAAGCCCAGGAGCCCGACCTGATTGTGCTCGACCTGCTCATGCCCAAGATGAACGGGCTGGAGATGCTAAAGGAGCTGCGCAGCTTTTCGGCGGTGCCGGTTATTATCCTGACCGCCAAGGGGGAAGACGCCGACCGCATCAAGGGGCTGCAGCTGGGCGCCGACGATTACCTGCCCAAGCCGTTCAACCCCGACGAACTGGTGGCCAGAATCGAAGCCATCAGACGCCGAATACAACCCACCCCGAAGGATAAAGGCGCCGAGCTCCTCCGCATGGGGGATGTGACCATTGATTTCAACAAGCATGAGGTACTGGTCGGCGGCGAGTCCAAATACCTGACCCGAACCGAGTGGTTGCTGCTCAGTCAGCTGGCCAACAACGCGGGACGGCTCATGCTCTACGAGGAACTGCTCACCCGCGTCTGGGGGCCGGAATACCGCGACGATATCCAGATACTCCGCACCTGGCTCAGCCGACTGCGGCGCAAGCTCCAAAGCGACCCCCAGAGCCCGCAGCTCATTCGCACCATACCCAAGGCTGGCTACATCATCGACCGCCCCCAGGACCAGGGTTAATCCTCCACCCACTAATGTCATAATTCTGTAACTTTTCCCCCCTTCATTTTATGACTTCTTTATTGCCCGCTGGTTATTATTGGGGATGAACACCTTTTACGGGTACTTCTTATGGTAATAACTATGGCAAGGGGTGATGGTGAGATGATAAAGCTGAAGAGCTGTCCTAAATGCAAGACGGGCGATATTACCATAGATAGAGACCACCACGGCTGGTACGAGTACTGTATCCAGTGCGGCTATATGAGCGACCTGGTCAACGTGGCGGGGTCAGGGCAGAAGCCGGCTTCCGACAGCGAGAAGCGGCCGATACTTCCTGACAAAGGAGGATAAAGGCATGCTCGACGGGAAGAGGATTGCCATCCTGGTTGAAGAGGACTTCGAGGATTCGGAGCTTATCGAACCATTGAGGTCAATGAAGAACGCTGGCGCCAGGGTGGTGACTGTGGGCACAGGCTCCAAGAAAAGCTACCGGGGCAAGAGGGGTAACGCCACCATCAGCGTCGATACCACCTCCGATAAGGTCAAGGCCGAGGATTTCGCCGCCGTTATCATACCCGGCGGCTACGCCCCCGACAAGATGCGCCGCGACCAGGCCATGATTGAGATGGTAAAGAAGGCCTACGAACTGGGCAAGGTGGTGGCAGCTATCTGTCACGGGCCGCAGTTGCTTATCTCGGCTAACATAGTCAGGGGACGCAGGGTTACCTCCTGGCCCTCGATAGCCGTTGACCTGGAAAACGCCGGCGCCGACTGGGTCAACGCCCCCGTGGTACAGGACGGGAATCTCATTACTTCGCGCAAGCCCGCCGA
>CAZRIU010000049.1:0-8431 GCA_964600245.1 uncultured Dehalococcoidales bacterium | reverse complement strand
TGGTGCTTATCGTGGGTGTAGTCCCGGATGTTGTGCAGGCCAATAGAGACGAGCTTCTGGTCTATGGCCCGCTTCATTATGCTCTGTTCAAAGATACCCTGGAACATCTCGGGAAACAGCGTCAAAACATCAATCTGCACTTATCTAGTCCTTCCCGGTATCGGGGATGGTGTGCTCGCCCGCCCTTCCTTTGATAACGTCCACCGCGTGAGCCAGCACCGGCATTATTACCTCCAGACACTCTACCACCGCCTTGGGGCTGCCCGGCAGGTTGACGATAAGGCATTCTTTCCTCATCCCGGCCACCGCCCGGCTCAGCATGGCGTTGGGGGTGATGGCGAAAGACTTGGCTCTCATCATCTCGGCCAGCCCCGGTACCTCCTTATCCACTATAGATAGCGTGGCTTCGGGGGTAACATCGCGCGGCGCCAGCCCGGTGCCGCCCGTGGTGATAATAATATCCATATTTCCCGCGTCGGCCCACTGGGCGAGCTTTTTAGCGATAGTATCCTTCTCGTCGGGGATAACCTCGTAGTTGACGACCTCGCCGTCCTGACGAGAAAAGCTATCTTTAATCAGCGGCCCGCTCTTGTCGGGGCGCTTGCCTTCTGACGCCTTATCGCTGATGGTGATAATGCCCAGCCTAAACATATTACGTGCCTCTTTTAAAGCAGACTATATTTTATCACATAAGGGGCTTAGAGCAAAGCTTGGGGCAAAAGAGACGAATTTATAAAAATTAGTACGAGTGGGTATTGACAAAAGGGGGTAGGTGTGCTATAGAATGGTAGAAAGTGGGAAATAGTGGGAAATAAAGATTAAAATTGGGGCTGGTATATGTTCTTTGGCGAATTCGAATACAAGATTGACGAAAAGGGTAGGGTACCTATACCGCCTAAGTTCCGGGGGCTGCTTAAGGCAGGAGTAGTGCTGTCTCCGGGGGTGGAGGGGTGCATAACCGCCTACCCACTAGCCGAGTGGAAGAAGCTGGCCGATACCCTGACCAAGAGTTCGCTAGCGCCCAGTAAGCTGAGAACGCTAAAGCGGGCGGTTTTTGCTACCGCCTTCAGCGTGGGGATGGACGGTCAGGGCCGTATTGCGCTGCCCGTCCCGCTTAAAACACATGCCGAGATTATAAGCGAGGTAGTTATAATCGGAGCCAATAACTATCTTGAGCTCTGGAATAAAGTACGCTGGGAAGAGGAGAAGGCTATAGGCCAGGAAAAGGCTTGGCTGCTTCTAGAGGGCTTGGAGAACCGCCAATGAATCTGACCATGTCGGCAGCTTCCACCCATATTCCGGTGTTGCTGGAAGAGACCGTCGAGGCGCTGAACGTCCAGCCCGGCGGTCGCTATATCGACGCCACCATCGGACCCGGCGGCCACGCCGCGGCTATTTTAGATAATAGCGTGCCCGGCGGGCAACTGCTGGGCATTGACGCCGACCCCAAGGCCATCAGAATGGCCGATTTACGGCTCGCAGCCTACGGTGGTTCCCTGCTCCTGGTCAACCAGAACTTCGCCAATCTCAAGTCAATCTGCACCCAGCACGGCTTCTTACCGGTGCACGGTATCCTCTTCGACCTGGGTCTTTCTTCGGTGCAGCTGGAGGAGAACAATCGCGGTTTCAGCTTCCAGCACGATTCCCTACTCGACATGCGCTTGAGCCCCCGCCAGGAAGTTACCGCCGACACTATCCTCAACTCCTCCTCCGAAAACCAGCTAGCCCAGCTTATCAAGGCTTATGGCGAAGAGCGCTATAGCCAGCAGATAGCCCGCCACATCGTGCGCCAGCGCCCCATCACCACCAGCCTCCAGCTTGCCCAGACGGTAGAGCAGGCAGTAGGGGGCCGGCGGGGCCGGATTCACCCCGCCACCCGCACCTTCCAGGCGCTGCGCATAGCCGTCAACCAGGAGCTGGAGAGCATCGAGTCGGCGCTGGAGCAGGCGGTCGACCTCCTCGGCTTTGGTGGCAGGCTGGTGGTTATCAGCTACCACTCCCTCGAAGACCGCATCGTCAAGCAGTTTATGCACCAGCGGGCCAGCGGGGATGAGCTAGACTTAAGCTTAATCAATAAGAAGGTTATTACTCCGTCTCTGGCGGAAGTCCACTATAATCCGCGCAGCCGCAGCGCCAAGTTGAGGGCAGCGGAAAGAATTTCAATGCCGAAGGAGAATAACGGTGGGTAAACCAGCTATTGAATACCAAAAGATGATGACCGAGATAGTCTACGTAAACCTGCCCGGTCCCAAGGAACCCAATCCGGGTATGACCGGAGGTGAACTCCTGCACGGTTTCCTGGCCGAGCTGCACGAGGACTCGAGCAACGAGGTACAGGCCCACCTGGGGGCGCTCTGCAGCAAGTGGAACGTGCGCTTCAGAAAAGAGAGTGGGTCACCGACCTGATAGAAAAAATAATAGTGACGGAGAGGTTCAATCTTCCAAGCTTACCGTGAGGTGAACCAGAACCACTCAGGGAGGTTTGAAGATGTGAGAACTAAAAACGTTGAATCAAGACCCTAATATCTCAAAAAGGAGGGGGCAGATGAAAAAACGAGGGGTTTTAACTTCCATTGATGTTGGTACCACCAAGGTATGCACCACTATCGCCGATGTGAACGAAACGGCTAATATCCGGGTGGTGGGGGTTGGGGTTACGCCGTCGGTAGGGTTGCATAAAGGGCTGGTGGTCAACATCAACGAGGCCAAGGAATCAGTCCGGGAATCGGTGAGAAAGGCGGAGCAGGCCAGCGGCTACAAGGTTGAATCGGCCTATGTCGGCGTCACCGGCCGGCATGTCACCTCGCTCAACAACCGGGCCGTGGTCGCCATTACCCGCAATGACCGCCTGGTGCGTGCCGACGACCTGAGGCGTGTGCTGACTACCGCCCGCAGCGTCAAGGTTCCGGTCGATAGGAGGCTGTTGCACGTCATTCCTCGCGGTTACGCCGTTGACGGCCAATCGGGGGTCAAGAACCCGATAGGGATGCACGGCTTCAGGCTGGATGTGGAAGCCCACATCATCACCGCCGCCATCACCTCGGTGCAGAACCTGGTAAAGTGCGTCCGCGGCATCGGGCTCGATATCGACGACCTTATCCTGGAACCCTTGGCTAGCAGCGAGGCGGTGCTATCTGAAGATGAGAAGCAGGTAGGCGTAGTCCTGGCCGATGTCGGCGGAGGCACCACCGATATCGCTATCTTCCGGGAAGGCAGCATCTGGCACACCGCCATTCTACCCGTCGCTGGCTACCAGATAACCAGGGACATCGCCATCGGCCTGGGGCTGCCCTTCGACGTGGCCGAAGAGATGAAAAAGAAGTACGGCTCCGTCACCCCGATCCATGAGACCAAGGGGGGTTCGGGCAGCGATACCCTGACCACCAACGGGCACGGCGTTTCCCACCAGGACCTCTGCGACATCATCCGCGCTCGGGTGGAAGAAGTGCTCAGGCTTATCGTGCTCGAGATGCCCAGTTCTGACTACGAGACGCTGGTTCCTGACGGTATAGTGCTCACTGGCGGCAGTGCCAACCTGGCGGGTATCGAAGCGCTGGGGCGCAATACCCTGCAGCTGCCGGTAAGGGTCGGCATTCCCAGCAGTATATACGGTATCTCGGATTCCCTGCACGACCCAGCCTACGCCACCAGCGTCGGCCTGTTGCTCTGGGGAGCCAAGCACCGTGAAATGCAAACCTGGGGTCGCCGCGGTTTCGGCTCGGGTGTGCGGCGCTTCGTTTCCCGGCTTTTTAAGGTTTTCCGTTAGCTGTAAAACCAGCTAATTTAGTAAAAAAGGAGGGGGGAGAAATGGCAAAATCAACCTTCAGTCCTAACCCAGCTAAGATTAAGGTCTGTGGCTTGGGTGGCGGTGGCTGTAACGCCATCACCCGTATGGTCAGGGAGCAGATTCAGGGGGTGGAGTTTATCGGCATGAATACCGATGCCCAGGCCCTGTCTATTACCGAAGCTCCCATCCGGGTCCAGCTTGGTGAGAAGCTCACCAAGGGCTTGGGCGTGGGCGGCGACCACGAAATGGGTCAGAAGGCAGCCGAAGAGAGCCGCGACGAGATCACTGAGCTCCTCGAAGGCTCTGACATGGTGTTCATCACCTGCGGTATGGGTGGTGGCACCGGCACCGGCGCCGCTCCGATAGTGGCTGAGGCCAGCAAGCAGACCGGGGCGCTGACCATCGCTGTGGTCACCAAGCCCTTCGCCTTCGAAGGCACCCACCGCACCGAGGTGGCTGAGGATGGCATCGTCCGGCTCTTGGGCAAGGTCGATACCCTTATCATTATCCCCAACGACCGACTGCTCGACCTCTGCGACCAGCAGACGGTGGTGGACAATGCCTTCAAGCTGGCCGACGACGTGCTGCGCCACGGTGTCCAGGCTATCGCCGAGGTTATCACCGTACCCGGACTGATAAACCTTGACTTCGCTGACGTTAAGGCGGTGATGGCGGACGCCGGCCCGGCCTGGATGTCCATGGGTGTGGGTTCAGGCAAGAGCCGGTCTATCGACGCGGCTAACGAAGCCCTGGCCAGCCCGCTGCTGGATGTTTCCATTGAGGGCTCTAAAGGTGTGCTCTTCAATGTCGCCGGCGGCACCGGACTTACCCTGTTCGAGGTCAACGAGGCCGCCGACGTCATCAAGGCGGCGGTAGACCCCGAAGCCAACATCATCTTCGGCGTGGCGCAAGACCCGAGTATGGGCGAGGAGGTAAGGCTGACCCTGATTGCCACCGGCTTTGCTTCCAAGCTGGGAATGGCCGGCGTCAGTCGGGAAGAGGAGTTCAACGAGTTACTTAGGGGCTTAAGGGGTAAGGAAGAGGAGCTGGATGTTCCCGCTTTCCTGCGCCGCCCTCTGTTTAGTCATCGGCGCCAACCGATTACGCCGTCAACTAAACTAGTAAAAACTCCGCCGGCCGAGCCCTCGGCCAAGCCTTAAGGGTTGGTCCAGTGGCGATAGCGGAAAATACCGGCTAAAAGGCTGTGGGGTCTCTGGCTCTGCAGCCTTTTTCTTTGTCTTAAAAATTGGGGGTAAAGGGGGCTAAAAGTCCTTGACAAACACTATATATTGTGGTATTGTAGCTCCGCTGCACAATATAAGGTAGTGATTGGCCATGAACTGTCCCTATTGCGGTCATAGTGAAGACAAGGTTATAGACTCCCGTGAGGTGAACGAGGGCATACGCCGTCGGCGCCAGTGCCTGGGCTGCGGCGAGCGCTTTACCACCTACGAAAGGTTACAGCCCGCCAGCCTCTTTGTTATTAAAAAGGACGAGCGAAGGGAGGAGTTCGACCGCGAAAAGCTGCTTTCCGGTATTCGCAAGGCCTGTGAAAAGCGCCCGCTGCCCACGGGCATCGTGGAAAAGCTGGTTGACGATATCGAGGCCGAGCTTTACCAGCTGGGCAAGGCGGAGGTGCCTAGCGCCGTCGTCGGCGACATGGTGATGGAAAGGCTCAAGAACCTAGACCACATCGCCTACATCCGTTTCGCCAGCGTATACCGGGAGTTCGCCGATATCACCACCCTGAAAGAGGAAGTAGATACCCTGCTCGATGCCAAATCCGAGCCTTCTACCCCCTCCAGCCAGCTGCCCCTCCTCCCTGAGGATGAGCTGGCGGGGGTGGCCAAAAACCGACGGAGGAAGCGGAGATGAGTCCGGCCAAGAATAAAGCCGCCCAGCCGCTGGTCGACCGCAATCAGATTGCGCGGACTATCTTTAAGATTGCCGAGTCCATGGGCATGTCGGATAGAGACCGCGTCGAGCAGCTTACCTCCCAGGTTATCGAGCGTCTGGAACAAAAACCGTCCCTGGTGGCCAAGGAAGTAGTGGCCCAGCCCCTGCCGGGGATGGAAGAACTGGTTATCAAGCCCCGCCGCACCCGTCGCCTACTCAGCGATGGCGAGATTCAATCTATGGTCACGGAAATCTTGAAGGCCGAAGAGCCAGCCAAACGAGAGGAGGTCCAGCCTCAGATGGAAAAAACCACTGTCGTTCCGCCCAAGGTCCAGCCCTCATCGGGCATAAACTTAAGCGAAAACGCTCTTCGTGTCCTGGAGAAACGCTATCTGAAGAGAGATAAGCAGGGCAAGGTGGTCGAGACACCGGAGGAGATGCTGCACCGCGTGGCGGAGGCTATCGCCGCCGCCGAGCTTATCTATGACCCCAAGGCCGACGTCAAGGCCAGGGAAGACGAATTCTACCAGCTCATGGCCAACCTGGAGTTCCTGCCCAACTCTCCCACCCTGATGAATGCCGGGCGGGAGCTGGGGCAGCTCTCGGCCTGCTTTGTTATTCCCGTCGGTGATTCCATGGAGTCCATCTTCGACGCGGTAAAGTACACCGCCCTCATCCATAAAAGCGGTGGCGGCACCGGCTTTTCCTTCAGCCACTTAAGGCCGGAGGGCGACTTTGTCAAGTCCACCTCGGGTGTAGCCAGCGGCCCCGTCTCTTTCATGGAGGTCTTCGACACCACTACCGATGTCACCAAGCAGGGGGGGACAAGGCGGGGGGCCAACATGGGCATCTTGAGCGTTGACCACCCCGACATAATGCGCTTCATCACCGCCAAGGATGACCCTAGAAAGCTGACCAACTTTAATATCTCGGTGGCGGTCACCACCGAGTTTATGGAGGCGGTCAAGACGGGTGCCGACTACGAGCTGCTAAGCCCCCGTACCAAGAAAGTGACCGACAAGCTCAACGCTAAAGAGGTCTTCGATAAAATCGTGGATATGGCCTGGCGCACCGGTGACCCCGGCATCGTCTTTATCGACCGCATCAACAAGGACAACCCCACCCCCAAGCTGGGCAAGATCGAGTCCACCAACCCCTGCGGCGAGCAGCCCCTCCTCCCCTATGAGTCCTGCAACCTGGGCTCCATCAACCTGGCGCGGATGCTCAAAGCCACCGACGGCAAGTTCGAGATTGACTACCCCTGCCTGGCCAGGACGGTCAAGTCCGCCGTCAGGTTCCTGGATAACGTCATCGAGGTTAATAAGTTCCCCCTAGACCAGATAGAGGAGATGACCAAGAAGTCGCGCAAGATCGGGCTGGGGGTGATGGGCTTTGCCGACATGCTGCTCATGCTGGGCATCCCCTATAACTCGGAGGAAGCGCTAAAGATAGGCACCGAGATTATGCGCTTCGTCCACGACGAGGCGGACAAAGCCTCGTCGGAGCTGGCGGAGGAGCGGGGCGTCTTCCCCGCTTTCCCGGCCAGCATCTATGATGTTCCCGGCGGCGCCAAGATGAGAAACGCTTCCTGCACCACTATCGCCCCCACGGGGACCTTAAGCATAATCGCGGGCTGTTCCAGCGGCATCGAGCCCCTCTTTGCCCTGAGCTACACCCGCAATATCCTGGACGGCGCCCAGATGGTGGAGGTGAACCCCTATTTCGAGCAGGTCGCCCGTGATGGGGGCTTCTACTCCGACGAGCTGATGAAGAGGCTGGCCGAGGGGGCTAGGCTCCATGATATGGAGGGCATCCCCGATGAAATCAAGCAGCTATTCGTCACCGCCCACGAGATAACCCCCGAGTGGCACGTCAAGATGCAGGCCGCCTTCCAGAAGTCCACCGACAACGCCGTCTCCAAGACGGTCAACTTCCCCCAGGAAGCGACCCGGGAGGACATCGCCAATGTCTATAAGATGGCTTATGGAGAGGGGTTGAAGGGGATAACCATCTACCGCGACCGCAGCCGCGATTCCCAGGTGTTGATCACGGGCAAGGAGAAGAAGGGTGAAGAAGCCTTTAGGCTAACGCCCCGCCAGCGCCCCACCGAAACCAAGGGGGCGATTACCAAGGTCAGCACCGGCTGCGGCTCGCTCTACATCACGGTGGCTTACGACAATAAGGGCATCTTCGAGGTCTTCGCCACCCTGGGCAAGGCGGGCGGTTGTGCCTCCGCCCAGCTCGAAGCCACCTGCCGCCTGATAACGCTGGCGCTCCGTTCCGGGGTGGATGTCGCCTCGGTGGTGAAGCAGCTCAAGGGTATCCGCTGCCCGTCTATAGCTTGGGAGGACGGTAAGTCCATCCTCTCCTGCGCCGATGCCATCGCTGGCGTCCTGGAAAGGCACATCGGCGGCGAGAGCGGTCAGATTGTAGCCCCACCTGAGAGCCCCGAAGTCGCCTTAAATAGCGAGGACGGCGGCCAGGGCGCTGATACCGTCAAGAACCTGGCCGGGCAGTGCCCCGACTGCGGCAACCTGCTCGTCTATCAGGAAGGGTGCTATATCTGCCCGTCTTGCGGGTATACGAAGTGCTAGCAACTTCGGGGTCTTGAGCCCCACCCCTTTTCCCCAGAGGTTTTTCTTCCCACCCACCCGCCCTATAAGGGTGGTACCCCTTTTATATCCTCCTTTAGGGTTTCGCTCCTCAATCCCCCCTTCCCCAAAATCGCCATTTTCCCACAGAGCCTGT
>CAZRIU010000048.1:0-8519 GCA_964600245.1 uncultured Dehalococcoidales bacterium | reverse complement strand
CGGGGAAGAATGCATCATGGCGGTGGCTGTCACCACAGAGGCGGTATGCATCACGGGCCTGACTTTAAGCTGTTCATACACCGGCGTTTCATCAGTAAAGAAGAGGTCATTGCCCAGCTTAAAGAATACCTAAAGCAACTTAAAGCAGAAGCCGCAGGAGTGGAAGAGCGTATTGCTGAGCTCAAGAAGGAGCAAACGTAATTCAGACTGCTGAAAACCCAATTCTGCCTCAGCAGATGGTAGAGACCGTATCATAATACCCTGCCGTTGAACAATACTGACTTTTGTTCACTCTTGTGACATTAGGCAACAGCACCAAAGCAGGCGTGCCCCACAAGCCCCACGTCGCGAAACGGGGCCTGCCGGAAAGTCTTTGAGTGCCAAACCCCACAGAGTCTGATCTTTGCGCCTTTCCCTATTGGGCGGAGCGTAATCCCCCAACACCTGACGGTATACTTTTTTAGTAGCTAGTCCCCGGGGCGGGCCACGGCCCAGATGGCACGGACAGCGGTGATGACGGCAGCCGGGGCCATGAAGACAGCTAAATAGCCCACAATGCCGTTAAGACTGGTGCCGAGTTCATCCACCAGGTCATTCAGCGGGGAAAAACTAGCTTTACCCACCACGATGAGGGCGACAGCGGTGAGGAGAAGGAGAGCCATCTCCCTTCTGGTAATGTTCAGGAAGCCAACAACGATGCCTAGAATGACCAGTGCTAAGATTACGTTAGCGTTATCCCGGGAAATAACTCCGTAGATTATCGCCAGCACAATACCGACGCTGAAGGCGGCCATACCAATAAAGCCGAGAACCTTCTGCGTCTTGGACATTGCCTTTTTCGCCTCTGCCATTTTTCGCCTCCTTTCTATATAAAATGTTTCTGACCAGCACGTTGTCACTAGTAGGAAGATAGATAATACAATTGCGGCACCTACCTGTCAAGATGCTCTGACAAAATAACCTTCGCTAACAAGGTGGGGTGGCATACCCCTCATTTTGAGCACCCCCCACCACTGTGCTATAATTTTCATCGGAGACTCATTATGTGGGACAGACTGGAAAAAATAGAAAAACGCTACGAAGAGCTGGAAAAGCAAATCGCTAAGCCCGAAGTCGCCACCGACCTGAAAAAGGTGCAGGCGCTGGCTCAGGAACGAGCGGGCATTGAGGACGTAGTCGCCAGCTACCGGAAATACAAGGCGAACGCCAAGCAGCTGGAAGAAACCAGAGCCATGCTCGAAGGCGAGCTTGACGAAGAGATGGCCGCCATGGCCAAGCAGGAGATAGCCAAGCTGGAGACAAAGCAAACAAGCCTGCTCCAGGAACTGAAGCTCGCCCTACTGCCCAAGGACGCCAAAGACGAACGCGACATCATTATGGAGATTCGGGCCGGTGCCGGCGGCGACGAAGCCGGACTTTTCGCCGCCGACCTCTTCCGCATGTACTCCCGTTACGCCCAGGCCAAGGGCTGGGAGGTGGATGTTATCGACAGCAACGAAAGCGGCATCGGCGGCTTCAAGGAGATTATCTTTGAGGTCAGAGGCAAAGGTGCCTTCAGCCGCCTCAAGTACGAAAGAGGCGTCCACCGCGTCCAGCGGGTGCCCGTTACCGAGTCCTCGGGACGGCTCCATACCTCGACGGCAACGGTGGCCGTCCTCCCCGAGGCCGACGAGGTAGAGTTGGATATCAACCCCGACGACCTCAAAATAGACTTCTACCACAGCCGCGGGGCGGGGGGGCAGAACGTAAACAAGGTCGCCACCGCCGTGCGCATTACCCACCTCCCCACCGGCATGGTCAGCACCTGCCAGGACGAACGCTCCCAACTCCGAAACCGCACCAAGGCGATGTCAGTGCTCCGCGCCCGCCTCCTGGATATAGAGCGTACCAAGCAGGAAGCCTCCATCACCGAGCAGCGCCGCTCCCAGGTGGGCACGGGCGACCGCGCCGAAAAGATAAGGACCTACAATTTCCCCCAGGACCGCCTCTCCGACCACCGCCTGGGTAAAAACCTGCGCAACCTGCCCCGCATCATGGACGGCGAACTCGACGAGCTTATCGACACCCTGGCCGCCAGCGAGCAGGCAAAACGGCTGGAGAGGCAACTGGCGTGAAGCTCGCCGAAGCCTTAAACCACGGCCGGGCTATCTTGGCCCAAAACGCCATCGAAGACGCCCCCCTGGAAGCCGAGCTACTGCTCAGGCACGTATTAAAGATAAATCGCACTCAGCTCTACCTTGACCTTGAAAGTGAACTAAGCCCCCAGGACGAGAAAGCCTTCGAAGAATTGGTTGAGCGCCGTTTGAGCGGCGAGCCCACCGCTTATATAACCGGCCACCGCGAGTTCTACGGGCTGGACTTCTATGTCAACCCTCACACCCTTATCCCCCGCCCCGAGAGCGAGCTGCTCGTGGAAACGGCACTAATGCTGGCGCAAGACAGCCATTTTTATACTATCGCCGATATCGGCACTGGCTGTGGCGCTATTGCCGTAAGCCTGGCGCTGGAACTGCCGAGAGTCAGAATCTACGCCACCGACATATCTCTCGCCGCCCTCGAGATCGCCAGCATAAACTGCCAGCGGCACGGCGTAGCCGATAGAGTCCGTCTATTACCGGGCGACATGCTGGAGCCTTTGCCAGAGCCAGTCGACCTCATCATCGGCAACCTCCCCTATGTCAGGGAGTCGGAGTTGGCCCCTGATAATTTTGAGCCAACGCTCGCCCTCGACGGCGGCGCCGAGGGAACGGAGAGCATAAGCCGACTCTGCCGCCAGGCTCAGCATAAACTTGCTGGCGGCGGCTCGCTCCTGCTGGAGATAGGCCAGGGGCAGAGCCAGGCAATAACCAGCTTGCTAGATAGCCTCTTCCCCAACGGCGCCATAGAGGTCGCCAAGGATCTAAGCGGCATCGAGCGAGTGGTATCCTTAAGTCTCAGCCGAGAAAAGGTGGCTAAATAAATGGCAACCGGCCCAGTCTCAGCAATCCTGCTGGCAGCGGGTAAGTCCAGCCGCATGGGCAAACTCAAGCAGCTGATTCCCCTGGGCGAGAGCACTATCCTGGAACAAACGCTGGATAATCTCCTCAGCTCCAATGTAAGCGAGGTCATCGTGGTGCTGGGCTACAAAGCCGAAGAGGTGACGAAGAGACTGTCGGGCCGTCCCATCAAGGTGGTGGTAAACCCGCTCTACCGAAAGGGGATGGCCACCTCCATCGCCGCCGGACTGAAATTCGTCGATAGCCAGGCGCAGGCGGTCATGCTCGTCCTCGGTGACCAGCCCTATGTCGACAGCCCCACCATAGACCGATTGATTGACGCCTTCAGTAGTAATAAAAAGGGCATCGCCATCCCCACCTATAAGGGCAAAAGGGGCCACCCCCTCATCTTCGCCCGAAAATACCAGGCGCCGCTATCCAGATTAAGCGGTGACATCGGCGGCCGGGAGATAATAAAGCAACACCCTGAAGACGTCCTCGAAGTCCCCGTCGATTGCGAGGGCATTGTCATTGATATCGACGTACCCCCCACCTCGCCTTGACACTGATTAAGCCCCGATGCTAAATTAATTAGTTGGATTTCTAAGCTTTCACGCCAGTAATAAGCAGGAGGAACAGACCTCGTGAATATGATTGTCTGCATCAAGCAAGTAATCGACCCCGAAGCGCCCCCCGCCAGCTTCAAGATAGACCCCGCCAGCAACAAGGTGGTGCCCCCGCAGGGGGTATCGCCCGTAATCGACCCCTATGCTGAATACGGCGTCGAGGCGGCGCTCAAGATTAAGGATGCCCAGGGCGGCAAGATCACCGCCGTCAGCCTGGGCACCAACCAGCTTAGGGACATCGTCAAGAAACCGCTGGCCATGGGCGCCGATGAATTAGTCTTACTGGAAGACGAAGCCTTCGACGGCGGCGATAGCTGGTCGACCGCCTACGCCCTGGCCATGGCTATCAAGAAGATAGGCGAATACGACATCATCTTCTGCGGCCGCGAGGCTTCCGACTGGAACGCGGGACAGGTCGGCTCGGCCATCGCCGAAATACTGGGGCTGCCCAGCGTCACCCTGGTCAAGAAGATAGAGCCCGCCGACGGCAAGACCAAGCTGGAACGGGTCACCGACGAAGGCCACGAGGTCATCGAGGTTCCCCTGCCCTGCCTGGTTACGGTCAGCAACGAAATCGGCGAGCCCCGCTACCCCACCATCAAGGGCATCATGGCCGCCAAGAAAAAGGAGCCCGCTGTCTGGAAGCCGGCTGACATCGGCGTCGAAACATCCCAGATAGGCGCTCAAGGCCGGCGCACCAAGCTGCAGAAACTGTTCCAGCCCGTCCGCGAAGGCAAGTGCGAGATGGTGGAGGGCGAAAGCCCTGAAGAAGCCGGCGCCAACCTGGCGGCAAAACTAAGAGAAGTAAAGGTATTATAGGAGTAGAGTCATGGCGGAAAATAAGGGCGTTCTCATTTTTTGTGAAACTAAAGAAGGTAAACTGGCGGCAATCGCCACCGAGCTTTTAGGCTGTGGCCGCAAACTGGCTGACGACCTGGGGCAGGAGCTGGCGGCGGTGCTGGTCGGCAGCGGCATAGCTGAGTTAGCTAAAGAAGCCATCGCCTATGGCGCCGATAAGGTCTATGTCGTCGACGACGCCCAGCTCAAAGACTACCAGACCGATGCTTACCTCTCGGTTATGGAAAAGATAGTCGGGCAGGCAGCGCCCCAGATTCTATTGATGGGGCAGACCTCCATCGGGCGTGACCTAGCGCCCGCGCTGGCCTTCCGGCTCAAGACGGCGGCTTCTCTGGGCTGCCTGGAGCTGGCCATCGACCCCAAATCAAAAAGGTTGCTGCAGACCAAGCCCGTCTACGGCGGCAACGCCCAGGCTGTCTTCGTCACTGAATCTTTCCCCCAAATAGCCACCGTAAGGGCCAAGGCGATGACGCCCCTGGAGCCCGACGCCTCCCGAAAAGGGGAGGTGGTTAAAATTGACGCCGCCCTCGACCCCTCAGCGATAAGGGCCAAGGTGCTGGAGAAGGTAGCAGAAAAGGTGGAAGGCATCAAGCTGGAAGACGCCGAGGTCGTGGTCTGTGGCGGCCGGGGCATCGGCAGCGCCGAGGGCTTCACCCAGCTGGAAGAGCTGGCTAAAATGCTCAAGGGCGCGGTCGGCGCTACCCGCCCGCCCTGCGATAACGAATGGGTGCCCGCAGGAGCGCAGATAGGCCTCACCGGCAAGATTGTGGCTCCCGAACTCTATATCGCCGTCGCCCTGTCCGGTTCCAGCCAGCACATGTCGGGCTGCTCCGGCTCCAAGACCATGGTCGCCATCAACAAAGACCCCGAAGCTAACATATTTAGGGAAGCCCGCTTCGGGCTGGTCGGCGACTGGAAGAAGGCGCTGCCCGCCTTCACCGAGAAGCTAAAAGAGCTGCTCGCCGGTTAAAAGCTGTTTGATATTGACCTGCGGCTCTGATATGATACTGAAAAAAATTTAGCCAAGGGGGCAAAGCGATGAAAAGAAGACTGATAGCTTTCGGCATCTTAATGGTGTGTTTAATGACCCTCCTACCCTTAAGCCCCGTTCTAGCTCAGGACGACGCTACCATTGAGCTTACCACTGACTACTACAGGCTGGAGATAGTCTCCGGGGCAAGCGTCGATTTCACCATTAGTCTGGAATACACGGGGACAGAGGCGCGGGTCTTCGACCTGACGGCTACGGGACCCACGGACTGGATGACCTCGATTACCCCCTCCTACCCCCGGGACAGGCAGATACTGGATATAAGGATGGAGCCGCCGGCGGAGGGCGAAAGCTCCACTGTAGAGCAGATAGTCGTTACCTCTACCCCCGTCGCCTACATCATCCCCGAACTGGGCGAATACCCGATAACGGTAGAGGCAAGCTCGGGCGACCTTAAGAGCTCCATCGAGCTCACGGCGGTGGTAACCTCCATACCCGCCAGCTACAGCCTCTACCTCACCACGCCCGACGGCATCCTCAGCACCACGGCGCAAGCGGGCGAGGACAACTACTTTACCATAGCCGTAGTCAACGGCGGCAGCGGCGATATCGACAATATCAGCCTCTCCCCATACCATAAACCGAGGGGGTGGACGGTTGAGCTCTCCCCGACCAATATCGCCTCCGTGACGGCGGGAAATTTCCAGACCATAGAGATGAACATCAAACCGCCCCCCGAAGCCATCTCCGGTGACTACGAAATTATCGTCCGGGCATCGGGCACGCAGGCTTCGCAAGACCTGAAAATCAGGGTCACCGTAAAGACGTCCGCCCTCTGGGGATGGGTGGGCATCGGCATCATCGCGCTGGTCGTCGTGGGACTGATCGTTATCTTCATGCGCTTTGGCCGACGATAAATTATGGCTAAAAAGATTATAGTTAAGACCGAGGGTCTGACCAAGCAGTACGACAAGGTCACCGTAGTCGACCACCTCAACCTCGAGGTCGCCGAAGACGAGGTGTTCGGGCTGCTTGGTCCCAACGGCGCCGGCAAGACCACCACCATCCTCATGCTGCTGGGTCTGACCGAGCCGGCATCAGGCACCGCCAAGATCTACGGCTTCGACTCCACACGCGAGCCGCTCAAGGTAAAACGCCTGACGGGCTACCTGCCGGAAAAGGTCGGCTTCTACGAAACCCTCACCGCCCGGGAAAACCTCAGGTTCATCGCCGAGCTCAATAACATCGGCTACGCCGAGTCCGAGCCTCTCATCGAAAAAGCATTGAAATCGGTGGGCTTAAGCGATGTGGGAGACAAGACGGTGAACAAGTTCTCCCGTGGCATGAAGCAGCGTCTGGGTATAGCCGACGTGCTGGTCAAAAAGCCCAAGGTAGCCTTCCTCGACGAGCCCACCGCCGGGCTCGACCCCGAAGGCATCAACCAGATTATAGACCTGATAGCTAACCTGCCCAAGATGGGCACGACGGTAGTCTTCTCCTCCCACCGCCTCTACGAAGTGCAGCGGGTCTGCCACAGCATCGGCATACTCTCCAAAGGCAAAATGGTCATCCAGGGTGCCCTCGATGAATTGGGCCGAGACGCCCTGGCCGAAGGCCGCTTCAGGATAGAGGTGGAAACCGCCGAGCCCAGCCCCCAACTGGTAAAGGTCATAAAAAAGATTAAGGGAGTAAGTAAGGTAGAAGCCAAGGGCAACGAGCTGCACATAACCACCGACGCCGACCTGCGGGCGGAGATTTCCAAGGCGGTGGTGGAAAGCGGCGTGGCTTTAATTCAGGTTAAAATCGAGGAGTTCTCCCTGGACGATATCTACATGAAGTATTTTCACGAGGCTGATTGAATAAATGCTGACCATCCTGCGCAAAGAACTGGCTGACTACTTCACCAGCATAAGGTGTTTCGTATTATTTATTTTAGTAATAGCTGCCAGCTTCGTCGCTATCTACGCTGCCTATAATGGTATCCGCGAGGCCTCCATCGACCCCGGCCCCGTTTTCATCAAGCTGTTCACCGTCGAGGAAGACTTGCCTTCGCTAACCGTACTCATCGCCCTGCTCGTGCCCATAATCGGTATCGCCCTGGGCTTCGACGCCATCAACGGCGAGCGCTCCAGCGGCACGCTAAACCGCATCCTCTCCCAGCCTGTTTACCGGGACAGCGTCATCAACGGCAAGTTCCTGGCGGGCATAATCACTATGGCCATCATGATAGGGGCTATTATACTCATCGTTGGCGGCTACGGACTGAGGATGATAGGCGTGCCCCCCACCGCCGAAGAAATGATCAGGATATTCATCTACTTCATATCGGCGGTCGTCTACGGCGCCTTCTGGATGGGATTGGCCATACTCTTCTCGGTGTTATTCCGCAATCTGGCTGTTTCCCTACTCTTCCCCATGGCTATCTGGATACTTATTGGCATACCCACCTCCATTTTCAACCCCTACATCAGCTTCTTCGTGCCCGCGGTAAGCGATTCCATCAGCGTGCAGTTGATGATAGCCCGCTTCTCCCCCTATTTCCTCTTCGAAGAGGCGATGATGGTGCTCCTCATTCCCATCTGGCGGGGGACGGCAATGTGGACCGCCACCACCATAGGCTCGATGCTGCCCAACCCCCTCTCTCTGGACCAGAGCCTGCTCATCGTCTGGCCCCAGCTTACGGCATTGCTGGCCCTAACCGCCGTCTGCTTCGCCATCAGCTACATCGTCTTTATGCGGCAGGAGATAAGGTCAACCTGATTACGAGCTCTTCTCGGCCTGCCTGGAGGCGATAATCTTCTCGGCGATATGGGCGGGCACCTCTTCGTAGTGGCTGAAGCTGGCTTTATAGCTGCCCCGCCCCTGAGTGATTGACTTCAGGTCGATGGAATAGCGTAAAATCTCGGCCTGCGGCACCTGGGCTTCGATGGTGTTAACTCCACTCCCCGGTTTCATCCCCTGCACCCGCGCCCGCTTGGTGTTCAGGTCTCCGATAATATCCCCCGTGTAGTCCTCGGGGACGGTGACCTCGATGTTCATTATCGGCTCGAGCAGGATGGGCTGCCCCTC
>CAZRIU010000047.1:0-8669 GCA_964600245.1 uncultured Dehalococcoidales bacterium | reverse complement strand
GGTCGGCTTTGCCGCCGAGAGCAACGACATCATCGCCAACGCCAAAAAGAAGCTGAAGGGGAAAAAGCTGGACATGATAGTGGCCAACGATATTACCGCCGCCGACAGCGGTTTTGGCGTCGACACCAACAAAGTCATCATCATCGACAAGAAGGGCAAAGTTGAAGAACTGCCCCTATTAAGCAAGCGTGAGGTGGCCGACCGGATACTGGACGGGGTGGTGGGGTTGGTCCAGCGTTAACCGCTATTATAAGGAGATACCCCCTTGATGGCAGAGTCGACGGAAACGCATAGCGACATGCCCAAGGCCTATGAGCCGCAGAAGGTAGAGCAGAAGTGGTATAGGTTCTGGCTGGAGAAGGACTATTTCCGGGCCGAGATAGACCCCAAGAAAAAGCCCTTCGTCGTCATCATGCCCCTGCCCAACATCACCGGCGGGCTGCACATGGGGCACGTCTGTTTCCTCACCCCGGAGGACGTAATGACCCGCTGGCACCGCATGAAGGGGGACTCGGCGCTCTGGCTGCCGGGCATCGACCACGCCGGCATCGCCGCCCAGGTGGTGGTGGAGCAACAGCTGGCTGAGGAAGGGACGGATCGCCATAAGATGGGGCGGGAGAAGTTCCTGGAAAGAATGTACCGCTGGGCGGAAGAGTGCCGCCAGACGATTACTGAGCAGGAGCAGAGGGTAGGGGCTTCCTGCGACTGGAGCCGGGAGAAGTTCACCCTGGAGGAGGGGCCGAGCCGGGCGGTGCGTACTGCCTTCTTGCGCCTCTACGAAAAGGGTCTAATCTACCGTGGGGAGCGCATTATCAACTGGTGCCCGCGCTGCGCCACCGCCCTCTCCGACCTGGAGACCGACCATAAGGATATTCAGGGGAACCTTTATTACGTTCGCTATCCGCTGGCGGGGACTAAAGAGTTTATCACCGTGGCCACCACCCGCCCCGAAACGATACTGGGGGATACGGCCGTGGCCGTTAATCCCAAAGACAAACGCTTCAAGGGGGTGGTGGGTAAGAAAGTGATTCTGCCCGCCGTCAACCGTGAGATAGCCGTTATCGCTGATGAAGCCGTCGACCCCGAGTTCGGCACGGGGGCGGTAAAGATTACCCCCGCCCACGACCCGGTTGACTTTGAGGTCGCCCAGCGCCATGACCTGCCGCTGGTGAATATATTAAACCCAGACGTGACCATGAACGAGAACGCGGGGCCCTATAAGGGTATGGACAGATACGAGTGCCGCAAGGCGATAGTCGCCGACCTGAAAAAATCGGGGCAGCTGCTCAAGATTGAGCCCTACGGGCACTCGGTGGGGCACTGCATGCGCTGCCAGACGGTTATCGAGCCCACCGCCAGCCGGCAGTGGTTTATCAAGACTGAGCCACTGGCTAAACCGGCCATCGATGCCGTCACCAGCGGGCGCATCAACATTATCCCCGAGCGCTTTACCAAGGTCTATCTCAACTGGATGGAGAATATCCGCGACTGGTGCATCAGCCGCCAGCTCTGGTGGGGGCACCGTATCCCGGTCTGGTACTGCGCTGAATGCGGTGAGCTGACGGTATCGGTAGACGATGTTAAGAAATGCGACCACTGCGGTTCGTCCAAGGTCGAGCAGGACCCCGACGTGCTCGATACCTGGTTTTCCTCGGCGCTGTGGACGCACTCCACGCTGGGCTGGCCCGATGATACCGCAGACCTGCGCTATTTTTACCCGACAACGGTGATGGAGACAGGCTACGACATCCTCTTTTTCTGGGTGGCCCGGATGATTATGATGGGGCTGGAGGACGTGGGTGATATTCCTTTCAGCACCGTTTACCTGCACGGGCTGCTGCGGGACGAGAAGGGGGAGAAGATGAGCAAGGTGAAGGGCAACGTGCTCGACCCCGTCGACACCGTAGACAAATACGGCACCGACGCCCTGCGCTTTGCCCTTGCCACCGATGTGGCGCCAGGTAACGACATCAACCTGACCAAAGCCAGGCTGGAAGCGGGGCGCAACTTCGCCAACAAGCTCTGGAACGCCGCCCGCTTCGTGGTGAGAAGCATTGAGACGAAAGATATAGCCCTTAGTATAGAGCGGGAGGAGCTGGGGGTGGAGGAGCGCTGGATTTTGAGCCGATTGAGCCGCACTAATAACAGCGTCGTCAAGCTGATGGAGAGCTTCCAGTTCGGCGAGGCGCTGAGGCAGCTGCACGACTTTATCTGGGGGGAGTTCTGCGACTGGTACATCGAGCTCGCCAAGATTCGGCTCAATGCCAAAGATGCCTCGCCCTTACCGGTGCTGGTCTATGTTCTGGAGACATTGCTGCGGCTGCTGCACCCCTTTATGCCCTTCGTCACCGAGGAGCTGTGGCAAAATCTCAAACAGCGTTTACCCGCCGGCTGGCAAAAGACCGAGTCCATAATGGTTGCTGCCTACCCCGAAGCCGACAAGAAAGCCGTTGACCCCGAGGCGGAGAGAATTATGGCAGCCATCATCGAGATAGTGCGCGCCATCCGCAACGCCCGCGCCGAGCACATGGTGGCGAGCAATAAGTGGATTGAGGCGCGGGTCTTTGCCGGCAAGCTCACCGCCGCTATCACCCCTCATACCCCCGCCATCCAGAGATTGGCCCGGGCGAAACCGGTGAGCTTTGGGGAGGGGAGGGGGGAGGCCAAGCCGAAGGAGAAGGTGCTGGCGCTGGTACTCAAAAGCTCCGAGGTGATTATCCCCATGGAGAGCATGGTCGACCTGAAAGCGGAACAGAAGCGGCTGGAGGGAGAGATTGCGCAGAGCCAGGCGCAGATTGCCTCAATCGAAGGCAGGCTCAAGGATAAAGCCTTTCTGGCCAAAGCTCCGGAGGCGGTGGTGGCTAAAGAACGGGAGAAGCTGGCCGAGCGAAAGGATAAGCTGAAGAGGCTGAAAGAGCAGCTGGCGCGCTTTAAGTCTTAAATACGAAAGCAAAACCGCCCTCCCGCTTTGGGGAGAGCGGTTTTTGGCTTGTTTCGGCTTTATCGAGCGGGGTTTAGTCTTCCCACTTACCGCCTTTCCCGATTTGGGTGAAGCAGAAAACTAAGCCAACGATAAATACCAAACTCATGAGAACCGTAGTTACTATTGCTTCTGGTGTCATTCCCCCTTCACCTCCTTGGGTAGTTTAAGCCCTCGGGTCTTGACGGCTTGCAGACAGAAGCTCAAGCCCAGGGTTCCGACCAGTATGGCCCATATGGGCCAAGACCAAGCGAAGTAACCTTCATAACCCGCGGACGTGACATCATTCCTGAAACCACCGTAAATGACGACAAAGAGCAAGCCTGCGGGCACGATGACTTTAATCAGCCAGTCGAACCAGACTCCGACCCTGAAATCCGAGGTCGCATTGATGTGCGCCCTGAGCTTCTCAGTGCCGTATACCCAGCCGACGACAATACAGGCTAGGGCGCCGGTTATGAGTAGACCGTAGAAGGAGACCGTCCTATCCAAGATGTCGAGCCAGTAGAGACCTCCCTGGGTGGCAAAGAGGAGACCGATAACGAGGCCAATGGCGCAGATAACGGCGGTGACTTTGGCCCGGCCCCAGCCGAATTTATCCCTGAGCGGGGCGATAACGCCACCGTAGGTCAGGAAGAAGGCTGAGTCTATGCCCAGGAAGAACAAGCAGCCGAAGAAGATTACACCAGTAGCGGCAGCCATGGTTGGCATCATGGAGATTGCCACCGGGTAGGTGACGAAGGCCAGGCCTAAGCCGGAGGCACTAACGTCGCCCACCGAGACGGATAGCGCCTGCATGATGAAGCCGACGATGCTGAATACGGCAAAACCGGCGAAGAAGCTGGTGGCGCAGTTGGAGAAGGAGGTGATAAAGGCGTTGTTGGTGACATCAGCTTTCTTGGCGATAAAGCTGCCGTAGGCGAACATCCCGGCCATGCCCAGTGACAGGGTGAAGGCAATCTGACTGAAGGCGCCAAACCATAAGTCCGGATTGCTCAGGGCACCGAAGTCCGGCGCCAGGTAGTAGTTGAGCCCGTCAACCGCTCCGGGTAGCGTCAGCCCCCTTATCAGCAGGACAAGCAGCAATGCCCAGGGGATGATTACCGTCCACATGGCAACCTTGCCGATTACCTTGACTCCCTTGAACATGATGAAGAAAAGGACGACCCAGACTCCTGCCAGGGCGCCGACTATGGGCCACTGAAGACCGCCGAGGTCAGTGGGTCCCGAGGAAAGGTTCAGTACCTCCCCGAAGAAATGGTTGCCGGCGTTAGCTGCGCCAGCTGTTCCTGCCCCCCAGGCAACAGTAGCAGAGTCAACGGCATAGTTCAGCGACCAGGCTATGACCACGGAGTAGTAGGCGACTATGAGGAAGGCAACGAAGACGGGCCACCAGCCCAGCCATTCCCACTTCTTGCCGATGCCTTCGAATACGCCGGGAGCGCCTTTCTGGAATAAACGCCCCATGCCGAATTCCATCATCATCCAGGGGATGCCCAAGATTATAAGCCCGATAATCCAGGCAATCAAAAAAGCTCCGCCACCATATTCATAGGTCAAATAGGGGAATCGCCAAACATTGCCCAGACCTATTGCGGAGCCCATCGCGGCGAACAGGAAAAAAGTCCTGCCGCCCCATCTTTCCCTTGTTAGTTCCGCCAAATCCTCATCCTCCTTTCGTCGATTTATCGGGTAAGAGGACACAAATTTGCTCGATACCTATACCTCCTTTCTTTATCGGGTTATTTAATGTTAAGAATGGTTAACTAGGATAACGACATACTCGCTGTCGGAATTTTAACCGCCTAAAACCGAGATGTCAATAGTTTGAAGTCTGAATCCGTTGCTATTGAGCCTTTCCAGTGCCTTTTTGGTGTCGCTGGCGACCCTCGCCCTGTCGCACTGATTGAGCCGATATTTGAAGAGCCAGTAGCTGAATTCCTTTAGCTCGTCCAGGCTGGTGGACTTTAGCTGGGGGTAGCGCTTTTGGCGACGGAAGCGCTTGAGCAGTATCGCCTTGGTGGCGCCGTAGATGCGGCGGTAGGCCTCGTTGGCCAGGTTTTCTTCGCCGGCGTAGCCGGAGATGCGTTTTTCCTTGCGTATCTCTTCCTGCACCGCCTGAATCAGGGCTTCTTCCACGGTGACGCCGTAGAAATAATTAAGGTGCTGTTGGTATTTGCCGCCGCCAATGAGCTTTTTGAATCTCTCGGCGCTAAGCTTCACAGGCGGCTGGCCGTGAAAGAGGAGGGCATTCCTCTCTTCTTCGGGAAGCAGGCTGTCCACCTCACGGCAGAGCCTTTCCGCCAGCAGCAGCCAGTCGAAGGCCTCGCCGTCAATGAGGTAGCGGTAGCGGCGGCCTTTATAGTTTTCCTCGGCGCCAGTCCATAAGCCGATGGCCTCGAGCAGGGCGAGGTACCAGTTCTTGCCGGCGGCTATCTCCTGCTTGAGGTGGGTGATGGCCCGGTTGTCGGCGGTGGGGGTTAGTTCGTTAGCTACTAGTTGGTTGTCCACGAGTCTTTTAGTCCTGAGAGGATTCGGCCTTGAGCTTTTCGTAGTATTCCAGCCGGCCGGTGGTTATCAGCTCGATTAGCTTCTTGGTAATGGCTTCCCCGGCACCGGGGATTTCGCTCAACCTGTTTTCTTTGACCAGTTGCTCCACCGGCACGGGCAGGCTTTCTATTGAGCGGGCGACCTTCTGATAAGCCCTGATCTTGAAGATGTTATCCTTTTTGGCTTTCAGCCTTTGGGCGATGTCGTCAAAGATGGCGGATATCTCTGAGTTTTTCATGGGGAGGTTTTCACCTTCCACAACAATGCTTGTACTTCTTCCCCGAGCCACAGGGGCAGGGGTCGTTGCGGCCTACCTTCTTCCCCTTTACTCTGAGCCTTTTTCTGGCTTCGCCGCCGGCCTGAGCCTGAGCCGCAACGGGGGCGGGGGCGGCTTGCCCCGGTGGGGTTTCGCCTCTTTTGGCGATGCCGGCGCGGTAGATGATATGGGCCATATCGTGCTGGATAGCCGCCAGTAGGTTCTGGAACATGCTGTGCCCCTCTCTCTTGTAGGCAACGAGGGGGTCGCGCTGAGCCGTTGCCTGCAGCCCTATCCCCTGGCGCATATGTTCCATGGCGGTGAGGTGTTCCACCCAGAGGCTGTCAATGATGCGAAGCATGAGCAGCCTTTCCAGTATGCGCATTTTTTCGGCGCCGATATCTTTTTCTTTTTGCTCATAGAGGGTCTCGGCGTGCTCGATGAGCTGGTCTTTAATTTCTTTAGCGCCCATCTGGGAGAGGGCTTCGGTGTTGAGGCCCTGGGGGAGGGGGAAGATGGTGGCCAGTTCGCCAACCAGGCCTTCGACATCCCAGCCATCGCCGTAACCGCCGGCGGTATGAACTTCCACCAGAGATTGAAGCTCGTCTTTGACCATAGACAGTATGTTTGATTTGAGGTCAACGCCGCTCAGGATTTTCTTGCGCTCTTCGTAGATAAGCTCGCGGTGCTTATTGACCACGTCGTCGTAGTCTACCAGGTGCTTACGGATATCGAAGTGGTAGCCTTCCACCTTGACCTGGGCGGCTTCGATGGCGCGGTTGACCCACTTATTCTCGATGGGGGTTTCTTCGTCCATGCCCACCCAGCCCAGAACGGTCTTGATGCGGTCGCCGCCGAAACGGCGCACGATGTCGTCTTCTAGAGATATATAGAAACGGGAACTGCCGGGGTCGCCCTGCCGACCGGAGCGGCCGCGGAGCTGGTTATCGATACGGCGCGCTTCGTGGCGCTCGGTGCCGATAATATGAAGCCCGCCCATATCCAGCACCTTCTGGTGGGCCTTTTGCCACCCCTTTTCCTCTTTGCCTTCGGGATTGCCCCCCAAAATAATGTCGACGCCGCGCCCGGCCATGTTGGTGGCCACCGTTACTGCCCCGGACTGACCCGCCTGGGCAACAATCTCGCCTTCCTTGGTATGCTCCTTGGCATTAAGCACATGATGCTGGATACCACGCTTCTTGAGCAGGTCGCTTAAATACTCTGAGTTTTCGATGGATACCGTGCCGATGAGCACGGGGCGCCCTTCCTTATTCAGTTGCTCAATCTCGCGCACCACTGCCTTGAACTTAGCCTCTTCGTTCTTATAGATATAATCAGGGAAGTCCTCACGCACCATTTCGCGGTTGGTGGGGATAACGACCACCTCCAGCTTGTATATCTTGTGGAACTCCTCAGCCTCGGTGAGGGCGGTGCCGGTCATGCCCGCCAGCTTGTCATACATTCGGAAGTAGTTCTGGATGGTGATGGTGGCGAAGGTGCGGCTTTCCTGCTGCACCTTGACGCGCTCCTTGGCTTCTATCGCCTGGTGCAGGCCGTCGGAGTAGCGCCGACCGTACATCAGCCGGCCGGTGAACTCGTCGACGATGATAACCTGCCCGTCCTTGACCACGTATTGATGGTCGCGCCGATAGGCCTCCTTGGCGCTGAGGGCGTTCCTCAGGTAGCGGTGCAGGTCGGCGTTGGCTGGGTCGTAGAGGTTGGGCGACTTCAATAGCCCTTCGCGCCGGAGCATCCGTTCCATATTGGTCATGCCGTTATCGGTGAGGCTGACGGCGCGCGTCTTTTCATCCATGGTATAGTCCACCTCTTTTTTCAGGGCGGGGACGAGGTGGGCGAATATCTGGTATTTCTTGCCCGCTTCCACATCGGGGGCGCTGATGATGAGCGGTGTGCGGGCTTCATCGATGAGGAGGTAGTCCACCTCGTCGACGATGGCATAATTAAGCGGGCGCTGGACGCAGCGGGAGAGGTCGGCGACCATGTTATCGCGCAGATAGTCGAAGCCGAACTCGCTGCTGGCGCCGTAGGTGATGTCCGCCTGGTAGGCTTCCTGGCGGGAGATGTCACGGAAGTGCTTCCAGCGGCTGTCGCCGGAGTCGTGTTCGGGGTCGTAGAGGCGGGTGGGGGTGTGCTCGTCGGGGCTTTGCATGGGATAAATGCTGGCCACGCTGACCCCCAGCGCATGATAGACGGGGCCCATCCAGTAGGGGTCGCGCCGCGCCAGATAATCATTTACCGTGACCAGGTGAACCCCTTTGCCGGTCAGCGAGTTCAGGTAGAGGGGAAGGGTGGCTACCAGCGTTTTGCCCTCGCCCGTCTTCATCTCAGCGATCTTGCCCTGGTGGAGGACGATTCCTCCCATAAGCTGGACGTCGAAATGGCGCTGGCCGATAGTGCGGCTGGCGGCTTCGCGGACGGCGGCGTAGGCTTCGGGCAGGATTTTATCCAGGGAATCGCCTTTGTTTATCCTGTTCTTGAACTCGTCGGTCTTGGCGCGCAGCTTGCTATCGGTGAGTTTCTTGAATTCGGGCTCAAGCTCATTGATGCTGTCTACTAGGGGTTGGAGGCGCTTCAGCTCTTTCTCGTTGGAGTCCCCGCCCAGCCATTTAAACACTTTCCTGTTCCCCGATTAACCTTTTGGCTTCCTCGGCTTTCGATTCGCCGACCATGACCTTATACTCCCCCATCCCATCCACCGTGAATACGTGCACGGAAGGCGCGGCATGGGATTTGAGGATGGAGGGTATGCCGTGGCTCTCCAGCAGGCTCTTGATGATGAGGGCTTCGGCTTCGCCGAGTGCCCGATAGACTTCCACCAGTTTCATCTGTTTGGCCATATTGCCTCTATTCAAACATAGCGCC
>CAZRIU010000046.1:0-8678 GCA_964600245.1 uncultured Dehalococcoidales bacterium | reverse complement strand
CCGACTTGTGCTACAATAAGCTCAAATGATTCCCGTCAAGCTGTCGATGCGCAACTTCATGCCCTACCGGGACAACGTGCCCCCGCTCTACTTCAACGGCATCCACACCGCCTGCATCTCCGGCGACAACGGCAACGGCAAGTCGGCCCTCATCGACGCCATGACCTGGGCGCTCTGGGGCAGGACCCGGAACACCTCCAAGAGCGACGACCCCCTCATCCACCAGGGCCAGAACGAGATGGAGGTGGAGTTCGACTTCACCGTCGGCGAGCAGGGCTACCGCATCATCCGCAAACACGCCAAGACCAAGGGGAAAAGAGCGGGCAAGAGCCTCCTCGACCTTCAGATAGCCAGCGATGGCGGCTTCAAGTCAATCAGCGCCGACAGCATAACCCAGACCCAGCAGAAGATAATCAACATCCTGCACATGGACTACGCCACCTTCATCAACAGCGCCTTCCTCAGGCAGGGCCATGCCGACGAATTCACCAACCAGCCACCGACCAAGCGCAAGGAGGTGCTGGGCAACATACTGGGGCTAGCCTTCTACGACGAGCTTGAGCAACGGGCTAAAGAGCTGGCCAAGGAACAGGAGATCGAAAGTTCACAACTCGAAAGCACCCTGGAGGAAATCAGCCGGGAACTGGCCCAGAAACCAACCTATGAAACCGAGCTGGAGCAGGCGCAGACGGCTCTTGAGCAGGTGGAAAAGACACTAGCCGAGCACGAATCAAAGCTGGATAAGCTCAAGAAGGAGAAGGAGGTTTTAGAGAACAAGAAGCAGCAGCTAACCCAGCTTGAGGAGCACACCGCCGCCACCAAAAGAGAATTAGAGCGCCGTGAGCAGGAAGTCGCCCAGTACCAGGCCCGCATCAAAGAGCACGAAGAGCTAATAGCTCAGCGCTCGGTGATAGAAGAGGGTTATGCCCAGCTAGCCGAAGCCCGAAAACAAAACGAGGAACTGAACCAGAAGCTGGGGCTGCTGGTCAAGCTGAAGGAGAAAAGGAGCCAGCTGGAGCTGGCTGTCGAGCGGGCACAGGCGGCTCTAATCACTGAACACAAACTGGCCCAGAGCCAGATTGCCGAACTGGAAGTCACCTCCCAGAAACTGCCCCAGCTCAAAAATGAGCTGCAGCAGGCGCAAGCCACGCTGCAACAGCTGGCGGAAGGGGAAAAAGAGATAGGGAGCAAAAAGCAAGCCAGCCAGGAATTGCGCACCCAGATAAACTACCTTGAATCCGGCCTGACCAGCCTGCAAAAGGAGATAGACGGGATAACGGAAAACATCAAAATCCTATCAACCCAGGCTGAGACCAGATGCCCCCTGTGCGAAACCGAGCTGGGCGAAGAGGGGCTGAAACGGATTCAAGCCAACTACGCCGCCGACCGGGAAAACAAGTCCAAGTCGCTGGAATCAAATCAGACTGAACTGGCCAATAAGAAGAAAGAGCTTGAGACTCTAGAGAGCGAAATAGCGCCGCTGGAAACAAAGCTGGGTCAGGATAAAGCCTCGGCGCAGACTAAAGTCAGCTTGCTCAACCAGAGCATCAGCGAAATCCAGGCGGCCGATAACCAGCTCAACCAGGCAAGAGGAAAACTCAGCGAAATCGAACAAAGCCTGGCGAGCAAAGACTTCGCCGCCGAAGAACAGCAGGCGCTAGTCCAAGTCGAAGTAGAACTAGACAAGCTCGACTACGACTCACCGCAGCACGAGCAGCTCCGCCAGCGCGTCATCGAGCTGGAGCAATACGAAAACCCCAAGCACAAGCTGGAGGAGGCCGACCGGCTGCTGGCGCAGGAAAAAGAGGCAGTAGCTAAAACCGAAGAAGCCAGCCGTGAACTGAGCCAGAGGCTGGAAGCCGACACTAAAAAAGGGCTGACTTTAAGCCAGGAACTTGAAGCCCTGCCCCAGCTCACCACCGATTTAGCTCAAGCAGAAAGCGAACACCAGCAGCTTTCGGCACAGCAAAAGCAAGCCCAGGAGCTGATGTGGGGCGTGAAATCAAAGCTGGAACACTGCGCTGAGCTGGAGACAAGGAAAAAAGAAAAGGAAAAGCAGCTGGGGCAGGCCTCGAAAGAGGGGAAAATCTACAAAGAGCTGGCGCAAGCCTTCGGTAAAAAGGGGATACAGGCGCTGATTATCGAGATGGCGCTGCCCGAAATCGAAGCCGAAGCCAACCGCCTGCTGGGGCGGATGACCGATAACCGCATGCACGTCAAGATGGAAACCCAGCGGCGGACCAGGAAGGGCGAGACGGTGGAGACGCTGGATATCAATATCAGCGACGAGCTGGGAACGCGAAACTACGAAATGTTCAGCGGCGGTGAAGCCTTTCGCATCGACTTTGCCGTGCGTATCGCCCTGTCAAAACTCTTAGCGCGGAGGGCGGGGGCACCGTTACCCACCCTGATTATTGACGAAGGCTTCGGCACCCAAGACAGCACCGGCATTGAAAAGCTGAAAGAGGCGATAAACTCCATCCAGGAAGATTTCGACAAGATACTGGTCATCACCCACATGGAGGAGCTCAGGGACGCCTTCCCCTCCCGAATTAACGTGGTGAAAACAGCGCAGGGCTCGACGGTGGAACTAAGCTAGTTCTACAGCCCGAGGTCGTCGGCGATACCCTGCATCGCCTTTAAGCCCAGCTCGATAAACTCGTCGAGCTCAATCCCCAGCTCAGCGCACTGGGCGATCTGCTCCCGGTTGGCCCCGGCGGCGAAGCTTTTTTCCTTGAACTTCTTTCGCACCGACTTGGCCTCAACGCTGGCTAATTTCTTATCGGGGCGCACCAGGGCGGCGGCGATTACCAGGCCGGTTAGCGGGTCGGCGCAAAAGAGGGCTTTATCGAGCTTGCTCTCGCGGGGAATGCCGTGGGCTTCGTTGTGGCAGAGTATGGCGTGGGCCATAGCCTCGCTGGCCCCCATCTCCTTGACTAGGTCAGCGCCCAGCTTGCTGTGGGTGCTCATATCGCCCTCGGTGAGCTCCATATCGATGTCATGCAGCAGCCCGGTAAGACCCCACTCCTCCTCATCCTCACCCAAGCGTTTGGCCAGGGCTCGCATGATAGCCTCGGTAGCCAGCATGTGCTTGATGGTGTTCTTGTTCTCTACATTGGCTTCGATAGAATCAAGAGCTTCGTCGCGAGTCATGTGCCTCCTTAACTACCGGGCAGGAAGAGTCAACCCTTTAAAGCATACTCCATATCCTTGCCCCGATGCAACACCCGACCCAGGTACTGACCGGTGGCGGAAGACTTCTCCTTGGCTATCTCCTCCGGGGTGCCGGTGGCGACGATATAGCCTCCGCCGTCGCCCGCCCCCGGACCCAGGTCAATGATGTGGTCGGCATTCTTCATCACGTCCAGGTGATGCTCGATGACCACCACGCTGTTGCCGCCGTCAACCAGGCGCTGTAACACCATCAGCAGCGCGGCCACATCCTCGAAGGCAAGGCCCGTGGTCGGCTCGTCCAGTATGTAAAGCGTCCGCCCCGTGGAGCGCTTGGACAATTCGGTGGCCAGCTTCACCCGCTGCGCCTCACCGCCGGAAAGCGTGGGCGCGGGCTGGCCGAGACGGATATAGCCCAACCCCACATCCCGCAATGTCTGCAGCTTGTTCTTCACCTTGGGGAAGTGCTCGAAGAAGGCCAGCGCCTGCTCCACCGTCATATCCAGCACCTCGGCGATGTTCTTGCCCTTAAAGCGAATCTCCAGAGCCTCGCGGTTATAGCGTTTCCCCTTGCAGACCTCACAGGCAACAGTGACATCGGGCAGGAACTGCATCTCAATCTGGATATAGCCCTCCCCACGGCAGGCTTCGCAACGCCCGCCCTTAACGTTGAAGGAAAAGCGCCCCGGAGGGTAGCCCCTCATACGAGCTTCGGGGACGGTGGCGAAAAGCTCGCGGACAGGAGTGAAGGTACCGGTATATGTAGCCGGGTTGCTGCGGGGGGTACGTCCGATGGGCGACTGGTCGATATTGACCACCTTGTCGATATGCTCGATACCGATTATATCGTCGCACTCGCCCGGCCTTTCACGCGAGCGGTAGAAGAGCTGTGCCAGCTTCTTGTAGAGGATATCGTCAATGAGGGTACTCTTGCCGCTACCGGAAACACCGGTAACACAGACAAACTCAGCCAGCGGAATATGGACGTCTATGTCTTTAAGGTTGTTCTGCCTAGCTCCCCTGATGATGAGCTCCTCGCCGTTGCCGGAGCGGCGCTTGGGTGGCAAAGGAATCTTTTTAGCACCACTTAAGTACTGGCCGGTTACCGACTCGGCGCACTTGATAATATTATCCAGGTTGCCGGTAGCAACGATATAGCCCCCGTGCTCCCCGGCACCGGGACCCATGTCGATAATGTGGTCGGCGGCGCGCATCATGGCCTCGTCGTGCTCGACAACCACGATGGTGTTGCCCAGGTCCCTCAGGCGCTTCAGGGTTTCGATGAGTCGGAAGTCGTCGGCGGGGTGCAGGCCTATAGTCGGCTCGTCGCAGATATAGAGCACCCCCATCAGCCCGCTGCCAATCTGGGTGGCCAGCCGTATGCGCTGTGCCTCGCCTCCGGCCAGCGTCGCCGAGGCGCGGTCGAGGTTAAGATAGTCAAGACCAACGTCTTTAAGAAAGCCGAGGCGGGCCTGAATCTCTTTGATAATCTGGTGGGCAATCGTCTGCTCACGTTTGGTGAGCACCGCTTTTTTGCCGTTAGCGCCGAGCACCCCCACCCAATCCAACGCCTGGGCCACCGACATGGCGCTGACCTCGACGATATTCTTGCCGCCGACGGTCACCGCCAGCGACTCCGGCTTCAGCCGCTTGCCCTCGCAGACGGGGCAGGGCTTGGACACCATGTAGCGTTCGATGTTGGCACGAGATTGTTCCGATTCCGTATCCCGATAGAGCCTCTCCAGGTTGGGGATAATACCCTCGTAGCCGTCAGAAATGCGCACCTTCCGGCCGAAACGGTTACGGTACGTGTGAGTTTCTTTACCCTCTCCGTAGAGCAAAAGGTTGAGGTGCTCTTTGCTCAGGTCCTTTATCGGCGTGTTTAGGGAAAAGCCCCCCTTCCTGGCCAGGGGTTCTATCCGCCACAGGTACCAGTTGTGGAACCGCCAGGGTCGTATGGCCCCCTGCATAACAGACAGTTCTTTATTAAGCACCAGGTCGGGGTCGACTTCCAGACGAAAGCCCAATCCGCTACAAGCGGGGCAGGCGCCATGAGGCGAGTTGAAGCTGAAGGTACGGGGGGCAATCTCACCCAGGCTGATGCCGCAGTTGACGCAGGCAAAGTGCTCCGAGAAGAGGAGCTCCTCGCCGTCGATAATGGAAACCAACACCACCCCCGCCCCTAGTTTAAGCGCCGTCTCCACCGAGTCAGCCATACGGCTCTGGTCACTCTCCCCCATCACCAGCCTGTCCACCACCACGGCGATGGAGTGCTTCTTATATTTATCCAGCTGAATATCCTCGGAAAGCTCGCGAATCTTGCCATCAACGCGGACGCGGACATAGCCCGCCTTGCGCAGGTCTTCGAAGACCGACTGGTATTCGCCCTTGCGGTCGCTTATCAGCGGGGCTAGAATCATGATGCGGCTCTTTTTGGGGATTTTCTGCACAGCATCGACAATCTGCTGCACCGTCTGCGCCGTAATCTCCCGCCCGCACTTGGGACAGTGGGGGTGACCCACCCGGGCAAATAGCAGCCTAAGGTAGTCGTAGGTCTCGGTCACTGTGCCCACCGTCGAGCGCGGGTTCTTGCTGGGCCCCTTCTGGTCGATGGAGATAGCCGGGCTCAAGCCCTCGATATAGTCAACCTCGGGCTTTTCCATCCGTCCCAGAAACTGGCGGGCATAAGCCGACAGCGACTCCACATAGCGCCGCTGCCCCTCGGCATAGATGGTGTCGAAGGCAAGCGAGCTCTTCCCCGAACCGGAGACACCGGTGATAACCACCAGCTTATCGCGGGGAATAGTGACATCGATATTCTTGAGGTTATGCTCCCGAGCGCCTTTAACGACAATAGCCTGCAACGGCATAGATTTGCACCTCTTTCCTGTAGATTAATTTTAACACTTGTGGCTGAAGGGCAACAAGTTCGAGGCTAAATCCTTGATTCCATTCCCAGCATCGGATATACTGCTATGATGATTGGCTAGTTAAATTACCCCCTATAATCCAGCTAAGGAGACCACTCTTGAAAGAATTAAGTATAACTTCCGATGCCCCAGGCGAAAGACTGTTTGTTCTGGGCAACGAAGCCATCGCCCGGGGGGCTATAGAGGCCGGCGTTCAGGTTGCCACCGCCTACCCCGGTACCCCCTCCAGCGAGATAACGGAAACCCTGTCCAGTGTCGCCAAAGAGCTTGATATCTATGTCGAGTGGTCGGTCAACGAGAAGGTGGCCTTCGAGATCGCCCTGGCCGCTTCTATATGCGGGGTGAGGGCCATGGCCTCGATGAAGCACGTCGGGGTAAACGTGGCTCACGACCCGCTGATGACGGCTAACTATATGGGGGCTAAGGGGGGGCTGGTGCTGCTCTCCGCCGATGACCCCTGGGCCTGGAGCTCTCAGAATGAGCAGGACAACCGCTACATCGCCCTGCAGGCCTACATGCCCGTCCTGGAGCCTTCCTCGGTGCAGGAAGCCAAGGATATGATGGCTAACGCCTTTAAGCTGTCTGAGCAGTTCAAGCAGCTTTTCATGGTCAGGTCGGTAACCAGAGTAGCCCACGCCCGCAGCGACCTAATTCTGGGGGAGATATCGAAGGAAAAAAGAGAAGGTAAGTTCGTCAAGAACCGCGACTGGCTGAACTATACCCCCCGCGAAGCCAGGCTCAACAAGCCCCTGATGCTGGAAAGGTTCGACACCATAAAGAAGGCGGCCAACACCCTCCCCTACAATCAGCTGAAGCTGGTACGCGGAGCTAATCTTGGCGTTATCGGCTGCGGGCTTTCCTATAGCTATAGTATGGAGTCTTTGCAGTGGCTGGGTATGGAGGATAAGGTCTCGATACTCAAAATCGGCACGCCCCACCCCCTGCCCGAAAAACTGGTTATAGAGCTACTTAAATCGGTCAAGGAGGTGCTGGTGGCCGAGGAGGTCGACCCCTTCGTCGAGCTTCAGGTCAAGGCCATCGCCGGCGAACTTAATATACCGGTCAGGATACACGGCAAGGACCTGCTACCACGAGTCGGCGAGCTATCGACGAGGAAGGTCACCGAGGCCATCATTAAGCTCACGGGAGTCAAGGCACCGGTGGACTTCGCCAAGCTGGACAGGCTGGCCGAAGAGACAACTCCCCTCCTCCCCTGGAGGCCGCCGGCGATGTGCCCCGGCTGTTCTCACCGCGCCTCCCACTACGCCATCAGGCTGGCCTCACGGAAGGTAGCCAGAGAGCAGGGAAAGGATGTTGAGGCTATCTATCCCAGCGATATCGGCTGCTATAACCTGGCCTATAATCCCCCGCTGGAAGCCGCCGACACCACTATTTGCATGGGCGGCAGCTTCGGCATCGCCAACGGGCTGGCCCATGTCGTCGACGCACCCATAGTCGCCCACCTGGGCGATTCGACCTTCTTCCACGCCGGCATACCGCCCCTGATAAACGCCGTCTACAACAAGGCCAACATAACCATGGTTATAATGGATAACTCGGCCACGGCCATGACCGGCTTCCAACCCCACCCCGGCACCGGCCAGACGGCCATGGGCGACGAAGCCGTGCAGATAAAGGCGGAGGATATCGCTCGAGCCTGCGGGGTAAAATTCGTCGAGGTCATCGACCCCCTCGACCTGAAAAAAGCCACCGAGACTATAGAAAAAGCAATAAGGTTCGAGGGTCCCGCCGTCGTCGTCTCCCGTAGGCTCTGCACCATGATCGAACAGCGGGAGAAGCGGAAACGAAAAGAGCCGACTATTCCCTATTTCGTAGACCAAGATAGGTGCCAGGATAAGTGCAACGCCTGCATCGAGCTTTTGGGCTGTCCGGCCATAATAAAAGAGGACGGCAAGACCGTCATCGACCAGGCGCTTTGCACCGGCTGCGGTATCTGCGCCCAGGTCTGCCCCTACAAGGCGATAATAGAGGTGAGCCAATGATAAGAGAATTCAACGTGCTTATCACCGGAGTCGGGGGGCAGGGCGTAATCCTGATGTCGGAGCTGTTGGGCGGAGCGGCGGTCAAGGACAAATTGAAGGTCAGAGGCTCGGAGGTATTGGGCATGGCGGTGAGGGGTGGCTCGGTAACCAGCGCCATCAGGCTCGGCGAGGATGTCTACGGCCCCCTCATTCCCACCGGCAAGTGCAGCGCTCTGGTCGGCATGGAGCCCTCCGAGGCTTTAAGGAATATTACCTGCCTCTCCAAGACCAGTCTGGTCATACTCAACACAGCGGCCACCGTGCCCTTCACCGTTCCCCTAGGGCAGAGCAGCTATCCCAGCCTGGAGACAATCCTGGAAAAGCTGAAAAAAGCTGCCGACAGTATAATCCAGCTCGATGCCGCCAAACTGGCTCGGGAGGCGGGCAGCCATCTCACCACCAATATCGTCATGCTGGGGGCGCTCTTCGGCACCGAACGCCTGCCCATAAAAGTAGCCACCATAAAAGAAGCTATCGAGAAACGCTTCCCGACTAAAGTAGCCCCGGTCAATATCAAAGCCTTCGACCTGGGCTA
>CAZRIU010000045.1:0-8844 GCA_964600245.1 uncultured Dehalococcoidales bacterium | reverse complement strand
GCCTGAAGCGCCAGTACCGAGCAGGACCTGACCGCCTTGCCATCAATATTAACGGTGCAGGCACCACAGGCGCTATCTAGACAACCTACCTTGGTGCCGGTCAGCTTCAATTCTTGCCTCAGCAAGTCCACGAGTAAGGTCTCCGGTTTCACCTTTAGCTCATAAGGTCTGCCGTTAACGGTTAACTTTAATTCCTTCATTTCACCTTTCATGCTATATCTCCTATCACGCTGCCTTGGCTCTTTCCAGGGCTATCTTGGCTACTCGCTTTACAAAGACCTTTGCCATCTCCCTTCGATATTTTGCGGAACCATGGACATCATCCGGGGGGTCGACTTCGGTTGCGGCTACCTCGCCAGCCTTGGTAAGCAGGTCGTTGTTAATCGTCTTTCCGGTTAGCACCTTTTCTGCCTTTTTAGCTCTTAATGGAACGGAAGAGCAGTTAGCTAGGGCTATTCGGGCGTTCTCACAAACGCCGTTCCCCGCCTTCAGCGTAATTGATACCGCCGCCCCGACAACTCCCATATCTCCCTTCATCACCATTAGTTTTTCATAAGCGGTGCCAGTATGAGGTGGCGGGGACGGCACCTGAATCTCAGTGAGCATTTCATTGGGTTTAAGGTCGGTTTCGAGATAGTCCTTGGAAAACTCCTCCGCCTCAATAATTCGTTCCTTTCCTGGGCTAGCCAGCTTTAACTTAGCCATCAGTGCGATGAAGACCGGGGCCGGATCGCCGGCAGGGTCGCTGTGGCAGAGGTTGCCTCCTATTGTTCCCCAGTTTCGAGTCTGAATTGTGGCCAGATTTCCCTCCATCTCGCTGAGCACCCCGAAATGTTCTTGGATAACCGAAGATTGCTCTATAGCTCGATGTATGGTCAGCGCCCCGATTTTTAGACCCTGCTTCTCATCGTATTTTATATAGTCCAGATCGGTTATGCCCTTGATGTCAATCAGGTATTCCGGGGTGAGCAGGCGTTGCTTCATGACAACCAGCATCGACTGCCCACCGGCAATTATTTTAGCCCCTTCTTTATATTTGGAAAGCAGGGAAAGGGCTTCGGCAACTGTTTTGGGAGCGAAATATTCAAAACCAGCTATCATTTGACCTCCTTAATGTAAAAGTCACTATATCATATAAAACCTTGCAGATTACCGTCAAGGTTGCTCGCAGGCTCCCCTTGTACATTCTTTGCTCTGGTTCTCATTATTTTAGCTTGGGGATAAGGTCAGTGCTGCCCGCGATTAACCCGGCTTGTTCTTTATTCTTAGCAAGAAGTGATAAGGCTTCGTCAGGCGTCTGGGGTTCCAAATAGTCAAATTCGGGTAACCTTCGGTAGGAGGTTACCATCAGTCTATATAGTCTTTCTAGCTAAACCTAATTGGTTTAGATAATTACCTCTTCTTCTTTCAGCTTGGCGATGTCATCCCAGCTGTAGTCAAGCTCGAGCAGTATTTCCTCGGTGTGTTGCCCCAGCTCGGGTGCCTCCCGCTTAACCCCTGCTGGAGTCTGGCTGAACGACCAGGGGAAGCCGAGCATCTTTATCTTGCCCCACACTGGGTGCTCGACCCCGATAATATAATTGTTGGCCAGCGCTTGCTGGTCTTCAAAGACCTCGCTGGCCGACTGGATAGGGGTGTAGATTACATTCTCCTTCTTGAATATCTTCATCCACTCGTCCCGGTTCTTGGTGGCGAACTTCTTGTCCAGGATGGCAACCAGCTCCTTACCGTTATCATGCCTGGCTTCAATGCTGTTAAATCTGGGGTCGTGCTCCAGCTCTTCTATGCCCATTGCCTTGCAGACGTTGGGCCAGTATTTATCGGGTTGAAGGTGAGCGATGACAATCCAATTACCGTCCTTGCACTGGTAGTGATTATAGATGGGGTTGCCGGCCTCAGCCCTGATGAAACGGGGGAATTCTTTATGCAGGACACCGGGGGCGGCAAAGTTGACCCCATGCAGGGCAATCAGGCTACCCATCAGCGAGGTGTCGACTAATTGCCCCTTGCCCGTCTTTTCCCGGGCGTAGAGGGCGGCGGTCACCGCCCAGGCACAGATAAGCCCGCCCTGCTCATCACCCATCCCCGGTATAAGGGTGGCGGGGGGGCCATTCCGCTCGCCGCACATCATCATCGTGCCCGAACGGGCGATGCCGGTATAGTCAAAGGAGAGCGTGTTGGCGTCGGGCCCCTCTCGGCCCCACCCCGAAGCGTGGGCGTAGATAAGTTGAGGGTTTACCGCTGAAAGCGCTTCATAACCAATCCCCATCCGCTTGGGAGCATCTATGCTCAGGTTGGTCACGAAGACGTCGGCTCGCTTAATCAGCTCAAAAAATATCTTCTTGCCCTTTTCCGTGTTCAGGTCTAGGGCGATGCTCCGCTTATTGCGGTTGTTGCTCTCGAAATAATAGTTGCGACCTTTCAGACCAGTGTCAGCGCCGATAATCCTCATCATTCCCCGAGCCGGGTCTCCGTTCTTAGGCTCCACCTTGATTACTTCGGCGCCCAAGTCTCCCAGCCTCATCCCGGCTACCGGTCCCTGTTGAAACATGCTTATTTCCACTACCTTAACACCATCCAGCGGTCCCGCCATCTCCTTGCCTCCTTTCAATCGTTCGGTTATAGGATTGGATAGATTTAGATTATAGCTGTAGATATACGTCGGTGGCAAATAGAACTATAGATATAGCTCGTTACGCCGCAGTCATTTTTAGATACGAAAAGACACCAAGATGTTAGGTGCCCACCTTGGTTTTGTCAAGCCAATATATGAACTAACTAGCAAGAAGGCTGGATATGCCATGAGCGCACATATCCAGCCTTGCTCGTAGACTCTTGATACCTGGCTGTGTTAAGCTTTTCCGATCCGGAACATCTTGGTGCCACACGAGGGACATACTCCCTGGGTGGCTGGCCTGCCATTCTTCATGGTTATGCGCTTGGCATCCTTCATCTCTCTCTTGGCTCGGCATTTAACACAATAGGCTTGCATTGGGTCTTCCTCCTTTTTTTATGAAGATAACCTATTCGCCGCACAATGTCAATAGCTATTTACGCAGAATTGAGGCTATTTTTCATCAGTTGCCTGGAACTATCGTACTCTTAAGCCCGATGAAGGCTTGTCTCACAACTCTTTGGGCTGTACCAGCTTCCTTATTATAGGTAAAATCCCTTCCAGGTCTCCCTTAACGGTAACATCGGCGCTCCGTTCGACGGAACGGGCTTTAGGATTGAAGGCTATCCCCAGGCCGGCCTTTTCGAGCATACAGTTATCGGCGATATTGTCGCCTACGGCTACCGTCCTCTCCAGCGGTATTTTAGTCTCCCGGGAAAGGCTGAACATGGCGTTCAGCTTGCATATGGCGTGCTTGAGGCAGCCTTCCTTACTGTCCGGCCAGCTAAGCGGCATCTCCACCTCCCCGGTAGCCTTCCCTCCCTTTACCACCAGCTTATTGGCTATGGTATAGTCGAAGCCAAGGCGCGCTTTAAGCCGCTCGGTGGCTATGGTGTAGCTGTCGCTGATGATAGCTAGAATATGCCTGTCCTTTTTCAATGCCTCTACTGTTGCCTTGGCGCCTGGCGAGAGGGGAATCCGGTCGAAGGTGTCAACAATTTTGGCAGCACTGAGCCCTTTCAGCAGGGAGGCGATATCCCTTGTCTTCTCGTACTCGGGAACGTGCCTGGCTATTATCTCCTTGAGCTTGTCTTCGAAGCCGAATCTACGGGCAAGCTGGAAGATAAACCTCTCGGCAATAAGGGTGCCGTCCATATCAAAGACGACCAGTCTTGGCTCTATGGGGTTTGGCATAGCTAATCTTTGAGCACTGAATATGAGTCTAGGTGCTCGGCCATAAGATTGGTGAAGCTTTTGATGCTGGCGTTGCGGGGAGGGGGGGTGACACGGGGCTTGGGGGGCACTTCACCCCGCTTGAGAGCGCGCTGAGTAGATAGCTCCCTGAGGATTAGTCGCTTCGTGTCCTTTTCGCAAAGCGGGGAATGATAAACGGTGCTTAAGCCCTGGAGCAGCATGTCCCGCAGGTGTGTTATGCCTCGCTCCTCGTGAAAGTGGGGGTTTCGGCTCTCTATCTGGAAGATTTCTATACCATCCTTGGCTATTTTCTGGCTGGCCATGGGCAACACCCCACCGTAGTCTTCGCAAAGAGAGACCAGCTCCTGCGGCTCGACGGCATAACCCGAAGCGAAGGGGGTTATTCTAGCCAACTTGATGCTCATGGCGTGCTCGCCGGCGTTGCCCGTCTTTATGATATCGGTCTCAAAGCCGGTGTTGCCTGAAAGCAAGGAATTCATGCACTTGTTGGTAGTCTCCGATACCCGCCCCCATTTTCGGAAATAGATTTCGCCCGATACCTTCGGCTTGTAGCGCCATAGAATCCTGACCATGGCATAGGGCGACTGGGCGATACTAAAGCCGGCTGCGTAACACCTGGCGTATTCCCAGACCGAGCCGGGGAAATAGTTATCGGCGTCGATAAAGCCGATGTATTCCTTTCCCGCCAGTATGGCGGTAAGCAGACCGACCACCATCCCCTCAGCCTTGCCATTTCTTACCGCCTTGCCCTCTTTATCGAGCAAATCGGTGTATTTGGCCTGAGCCAGGGCTTTAGCCAGCAGCGAGTCTTTCTGGTGGATAATCAATGCCTGGCGCTGGGTAAAGTGGCAGTACTGCTCCAGGGTATCATGTTCCATGCCGAAGCGGTCGGTCGGCTCCCGCTCGCTGTTAGAGACTACTATTATCAGGCATTCGTGGGGGACGCCGCTGATAACGCCCTCGAAGAGCTTGAGCTTCTCGTCCTTGACCGGGATAATGATAGCCATCTTCTCCTCAACCGCCTTAATCGCCTCCTCCTCTATCTTATCAACGGCTATCGCCTCTTTGAGCGTCCCGTCGGCTCTCCGCCCCGAGTCGAGCTCCAGCACCTTCTGCACGTCATTTATCTTTATTGAGCCGAAACGCTCGGTATATCTCTGTCTTTCTATACGCATCTGCCTGTCCTTGATGTCTTTAGGCAAGCTGATACTATCACAATCATAGCTTGTTGTAAACCTGAATTACGTGACAAGGCAAATGGCAAATCCTTATGCTTGCGCTAGCATTCTACTGGAAATTATATACCCAAAAGTGTACAATAATTCTTGTGCGGTAGTCGCCTGCACAGGAAATATTGGAGGGTTATACATGGACAAGTTAGAGGTGCTGAGAAGGTCCGATGTCTTCCATTACCTTGATGATGAGGACCTTAAGGCAGTGGCCGAAATGTGTACCACCGAAGTTTTTGAAGCGGGAAAGACCATCTTCCGGCAGGACAAGGAGAACGAGAAGCTATATGTGATTGAAGACGGACTGGTGTCCGTTCTGCTGGAGTTGGGCCCTACCGATAAACGGCAAATCCAGTCTGCCTCCAACTATGAATGCTTTGGCTGGTCGGCGTCCATACCCCCCTACCGCTCCGTTTGCACAGTGAAAGCTATAGAGAGGACCAAGGTGCTTGCCTTTAAAGGAAAAGACCTGCGCAATCTGGTTTACACCAACCCCAAGCTGTGCGCCGAGATTGCTGGTGGTGTCGCCTATGTTATCTCGCAAAGGCTGCGGGACTCATTTTCCCAACTTATGGGTGTCACCTATCAGGATTAACCCTCAGGTATTATAACCGTTATGGCGGATAGTCAACCTCTGGTATCTAATGCAGTGAACTTATGGCTTAACTCAGGGGGCGTTGGACTAGGAGGGGATTTTTAATATATGGACGAGATAAAAACCATCACCTCTATGCTGGAGGAAAAGAGGCTCTTTAAGCCTCCTAAGCAGTTAAGTCAGGATGCGTATATAAAAAGCCTTGATGAGTATAAAGAAATCTATCAAAGGTCCATCAGCGACCCCGAGGGTTTCTGGGGAGAGCTAGCCGAGCAGCTCGACTGGTATAAGAAGTGGGACAAGGTGTTGGTCGCCGATTTTGAGAACGCCAAGCACGAATGGTTTGTCGGCGGCAAGCTTAATGTCAGCTATAACTGCCTGGACAGGCACATTACAACCTGGAGAAAGAATAAAGCCGCCCTCATCTGGGAAGGGGACATCGGCGACAGCAAGACGCTTACCTATCAGCAGCTTTATTACGAGGTCTGTAAATTCGCCAACGTGCTCAAGAAGCATGGCGTTAAGAAAGGCGATAGGGTTTCCATCTATCTACCCATGATTTTAGAATTGCCTATTGCCATGCTGGCCTGCGCCCGAATCGGGGCTGTCCACAGTGTTGTCTTCGGCGGTTTCAGCGCCGAGGCGCTGCGGGATAGAGTCCTGGACTGCGGGGCTAAACTGCTTATCTGTGCCGACGGCTACTACCGCAGCGGTCGCATTATCCGCAGTAAAGACAACGCCGATGTCGCCGCCAGGGCATGTCCTGATGTCAAGGATATGATTGTCGTCAGGCGAGCCAACATCGGGGTAAATATGGAAGCTGGCCGCGACTACTGGTGGCATGAAGAGATAACGGCGGAAGATATCAACCCTTATTGCGAACCCGAGCCGATGGATGCCGAAGACCCTCTCTACATCCTCTACACCAGCGGCAGCACCGGCAAACCCAAAGGGGTGCTGCATACCCAGGCCGGCTATCTCCTCTATTGCTACCAGACCCTCAAGTGGATATTTGACATTAAAGAAGAAGACACCTTCTGGTGCACTGCCGATATCGGCTGGGTCACCGGGCACAGCTATATCGTCTACGGGCCGCTGGCTCTGGGTACCTCCAGCCTGGTTTTTGAGGGCGTGCCCACCTACCCCCACCCCGACCGCTTCTGGGCTATCGTGGAAAAGTATCAGGTCGATATCTTCTACACTGCCCCCACCGCCCTGAGGGCGATAATGAGAGAAGGTGACGAGTGGCCTGCCAAGCATAACCTCAGATCCCTGCGCATTCTGGGCTCGGTGGGCGAGCCGATTAACCCTGAGGCATGGATGTGGTATTACAATGTAATCGGCAAGGGCAATTGCCCCATCGTGGATACCTGGTGGCAGACGGAAACGGGGGGCATTCTGATTACCCCCCTGCCTGGAGCCACCCCGCTTAAGCCAGGTTCAGCCACCTTCCCCTTCCCCGGTATCGAACCGGCAGTTCTCAGGCAGGACGGTTCCGAAGCCGACGTCAACGAAGGCGGCTACCTGGTGATTAAAAAGCCCTGGCCGGGCTTGATGCGTAAGGTCTACGGCGAACCGGAGAGGTTCAAGAAAACCTATTTTGTCCAGTATCCTGGGGTCTATACTACGGGAGACGGCGCCCGGGTGGATAACGACGGCTATTTCTGGCTGATGGGGCGCATCGACGATGTTATCAACGTCTCCGGCCATCGCCTAGGCACCGCCGAGGTGGAAAGCGCTTTGGTATCTCACAGACTGGTGGCTGAGGCGGCGGTAGTCGGCATGCCCCACGAGATTAAGGGGCAGGGGATATATGCCTTCGTTACCCTGAAGGCTCGTGTGCCCCCGGGCGATGACCTCAAGAGAGAGCTGATAACTCACGTCCGTCAGGAGATTGGGCCCATCGCCACGCCCGATAAGCTCCAGTTTGCCGACGGGCTGCCCAAGACCAGAAGCGGCAAGATTATGCGTCGCATACTGACCAAGATTGCCGCTGGCGATGTCCAGGACCTGGGCGATACCAGCACCCTGGCCGACCCAACGGTGGTCGATACCCTGGTTGAGGGCAAGCAGTAGAGTATCTCGCCGAATAACCAAAAACCACTTTACATAAACCCTGCGGCTCGTTTTCTCCCGTTCTATAAGGGATTGACAAAAACGGTGCCACTAGTGTAATTTAAGGCAAACGGTTGCCTATTGCCTGTTCCACCGCTGACCATTGGAATCCAACCAACTTCCAGGAGCTACAACGATGCGAGAGGTCAAGATTATACCCTGCCTGGATATTAAAGAGGGTAGGGTGGTCAAGGGAGTAAAGTTTGTCAACCTGAAAGATGCCCGCGACCCCGTGGAAGCCGCTCAGGCTTATAGTCGGGAAGGGGCTGACGAGCTTGTCTTCCTCGATATCTTCGCCACCGTGGAGAACCGTAAAACAAGGCTGGAATGGGTGAAAAGGGTCTGTGATGTGGTTAGCGTTCCCTTCACCGTCGGCGGCGGCGTAAACACCGTGGAAGATATGGAGGCACTGTTCAAGCTGGGCGTGGACAAGGTCTCAATAAATACCGCCGCCGTGGAGAACCCCGAGCTCATTAAAGAGGCTGCCCGACAGTTCGGCCGCGAAAGGCTGGTGGTGGCCATTGACGGCCGAAAGAACCCCCCGGATAGCGGCTTGCCCAGACTAGAAGTAGTGGTCAAGAGCGGTAGCGAAGCCACCGGACTGGAGATTGCTGGCTGGGCAAAGCGGGTGGAGGTGCTGGGGGCGGGGGAAATCCTGCTCACCAGCAAGGATGCCGATGGCACTAAAGAGGGCTATGACCTGGAGATGACTAGGGCCGTAGCCGAGGCGGTCAGCATTCCTGTTACTGCCTCTGGCGGTGCCGGCCGGCTGGAGCATCTCTATGATGCTGTGGTCAAGGCTAAGGCGTCGGCGGTTCTGGCCGCTTCTATCTTTCATTTCGGCGAGATATCCATCCCCGAAGCCAAGAGATACCTCAAGAAAAAGGGGATACCGGTAAGAATCTAAAAAAGGAGTCTTAGAATGAACCTACAAAGACCAAACGCCAATGAAGCTACCAGGACGGCTAATCGTTCCCGCAGCGTGGTCCCCATGAGCGGTCTCTGCACCCGCTGTGTTGATGGGTGCACCGGGAACTGCGAGGTGTTCAAGGCAACCTTCCGCGGTCGGGAACTGA
>CAZRIU010000044.1:0-8973 GCA_964600245.1 uncultured Dehalococcoidales bacterium | reverse complement strand
TGGCGGCGGGGGCGCTCTACAGTTTCGGCGTCGTGCTCAGCCCGGCGTTGGGAGCAGCACTGATGTCGCTGAGCACCATAATCGTGGCCATAAATGCCCGATTTATCAAGGTGGAAAAGTAATAAAGGCGGGTTGACTGCCACCTGGAAACCGTCTAAAATGCAAGCCAATAGAGATTAAGTGTAGTCGTCTATCCAAGGAGCCGATAAGCTATGAAAGCAGTGATTTTGGTGGGTGGAGAAGGGATCAGGCTGCGCCCCCTGACCTGCAACACAACCAAGGCGATGGTGCCCATACTGAACATACCCTTCCTGGAATACGTGCTCCGTTACCTCAAAGGGCACGGTATAAAGGACGTCATCCTGGCTATGAGCTACATGCCCGACCACATCCAGGGGCAGTTGGGCGATGGCTCCGAGCTGGGCGTCCACCTGCACTACGCTATAGAAAAGGAGCCGATGGGGACGGGTGGGGCGATTAAAAACGCCGAGGCCGGCCTGACCGAACCCTTTTTCGTCCTCAACGGCGACGTCCTGACCAGTATCGACCTGTCTGCCATGATGAAGCTTCACCACAAAGTCAAGCCTAGGGTGAGCATCGCCCTGACCCCGGTAGATGACCCAACGATATACGGGGTGGTTGAAACCGACCACATAGATATGGTAAAGCGCTTTGTGGAGAAGCCCAGCGTGGATGAAGTCACCACCAACATGATCAACGCGGGAATCTATATTATCGACCCCGCGGTTTTGAGCTATATTCCCCCCGCTACCCCCTCTATGGTGGAGCGCCATCTCTTCCCGCTGCTGCTGGAGAAGGGTGAGCCGATATTGAGCTACCCCTCCGATAGCTACTGGATAGACATCGGCACGCCCGAAAAATACCTCAAGGCGCACCATGACCTGCTTTCGGGAGAGGCGCCAGCTCTGGCTGCCTACTGGAATGACTTCGACCAGGGCATTCAGATGGGGATTGGTTGCACCATCGACCCATCAGCCGAGATTGAGGGGCCCGTGCTTATCGGCGAGGGTTGCACCGTGGCTAAGTGGGCAGTACTAAAGGGACCAGCGGTTCTGGGGCCGCGCTGTGACATTGCCGAAGGCGCCTGCGTGGAAGGGGCCGTATTGTGGGAAGGCGTGAAGGTGGGCAAAAAAGCACTGCTGCGAAACTGTATTGTGGCGGCCAACTGCCAAATCGGGGAAGAGAGCCAGATCTTGGATAACTGTGTCCTGGGGGATAACGTGGTGGTGGGCAAGAATAATAAACTGGCGCCGGAGATTAAAATCTGGCCCGATAAGCGTATAACCTCCGGCACTATGTCGTTCTAAATCACTAACACCTCAGGGCGCTTTGTTGTTCAGGCATTTTGTGATCATATCCATCAGCTCCTGAGAGTTAAACGGCTTGGTTATATAGCCCTGGGAGCCCATGACATCCTGGCTGAGCTTACGGTTAAGCTCGTAGTCCACGGCGGTAAGCATAACCACCGGTATTTCCTTGGTTGCCTGGTTCCTCTTGATGGCATAGCAGGCGGTAAGACCGTCCATCTCAGGCATTAGAATATCCATCAGGATGAGGTCTGGTTTCTGGTTGACGGCCACTTTCACCGCTTCCTCACCGTCATCAGCCTCAATGACCTTATAGGTCTTGCCCAGAATCCTCTTTACCAGCGACCTTACCGCTTCTTCGTCATCGGCGATGAGTATTTTCTTGTTCCCGCTCACTTTCTAAAATCTCCCACTTTTTTATCGGCAGATCTTTTAGGCTTCTGCCATTACTATTCCGGTGACTGGTATTTTAAGGAAAGCAGCCGTTACCTCCGGGTCGAACTGGCTGCCGGTGCACCGCCTAATTTCCCCCAGGGCTTCGTCTATAGACATCGCCACGCGATAAGGACGGTCGGAGGTCATGGCGTCAAAGGCGTCAGCCACAGCCAGAATTCTAGCTCCCACTGGTATCTTTTTCCTGGATATGACCTGATTCATGCCACTGCCGTCATAACGGTCATGGTGATGTTCAATCATCTCCACCACCGTGTCGTTAACCACCGGCTTTACGATACCAGCGCCAACACTGGGATGAGTCATAATATGCTCATATTCTTCCGGAGTTAACTCTCCTGGTTTATTCTGGATCATCTGATCGATGGTAATCTTGCCTACATCGTGCAGCAAGCCTCCCCAGCGCAGGTCTTCAACACATTCGTCAGATAGACCCATTTCCTTGCCTATAGCTACGGCAATCTCGGTTACTCTACGGGAGTGCCCCGCCGTATACTGGTCCTTAGCTTCGAGGGCGAAGGCTAAGGCTTCAATAGCACCGAGAAAGACCTTGCGAATTTCCTTGGTCTGCTCTTCGACCTTATCCTCCAGGTATTGCTGGTATTCTTTAATCTCACGCTCCAGCCTCTTCTTCTCCAGCACCCCCTTCACGCTCAACGCCACCTCAGTTAGGTTAAAGGGCTTGCATATGTAGTCGTAGGCCCCTTCTTTCATACACTGGATGGAGATATTGATATCGTTGAGGGCGGTGGCCATCATGACGGCGGTATCGGGGTAAGCGGCTTTTATCTCGGGCAGCAGTTCCATACCCGATTTGCCCGGCATCTTTATGTCAAGAATTACCACGTCGGCTGGGTCAGCTTTCATCTTTTCCAGTGCCTGGTCGGCGCCGCCAGCTTCATCACACTGGTAGCCCTCTCGGCACAGCCGCTTGCAGAGAAGCCTTCTGACCATCGCCTCGTCATCCACAACCAGTATTTTTACCCCGTTAGCTGCCATGTTTTTAACCTTCTAACGCCTCTCTTACTATTGCCCTCAACTCGTCGGGAGTAAAGGGCTTGGGTAGATAGGGCCTTCCGGTTCCATTGAGCATAGAAGTCAGCTTTTCATCCAGAACGTCACCGGTAGTGAAGATAACCTTACCCTTGAAGTCAGGGTATTTATCCAGTATATACTGATAAAGCTCCTTGCCGTTCATTATCGGCGTTCTGAGGTCGATAAGGCAAAGGTCATACTCCGCTTCACTGATCATCTTGCCAGCGATAGCACCATTCACCGCAATATCAACCTCAAAACCCTCGGTGGTGAGGGTTCTCAGGCATATCTGACAAATGGAGGGCTCATCTTCAACTACCAGGATTCTTTTGCTCTGGCCCTTTGGCTGGTTCATTTAGTTCCTCCGATTGCTCATGAGTACTAATCGGCAACTCGACAACGAAAGTAGCTCCGCTACCCAGTTTGCTCCTGGCATACATCTTGCCGCCGTGTTCCGCGATTATTCCATGACAGACGCTGAGTCCCAGACCCGTCCCCTTACCTACTTCCTTGGTGGTGAAGAATGGGTCAAATATCCGATCCAGGTTTTCCTTATCGATTCCGGGGCCGTCATCAGCAAATGACGCCCTGACACTGTGATTAAACTTCTGGGTAGTAATCGTCAGCGTGCCCCCGTTGTTCGCTTCGAGCATTGCCGCTTCGGCATTAAGAATAATGTTGATAAAGACCTGCTGTAGTTGAGAATAGTCAGCCATGACCTCAGGCAGGCCGGAGGCAAGCTTGGTATTAATCTGGATATTACTCACGCTCTGTTCGTAGGCACGTAACGTCAGCACTCCTTCTATAATGCTATTAACATTGGTCAGCTGCTTGGAGGGGGCATGCTTACGAGCGAAGGTGAGCAGATTGCGTGCCACGCTCGCCGCGCGCTGGGCTTCCTTATGGATGACGACCAGGTCTTCCTTAATATCTTCGGGGAGGTCATTATCCATAAGCAGCTGGGAAAAACCGATGACGGCGGTGAGGGGGTTATTTATCTCGTGGGCAATACCTGATGCCATCTCCCCCACCGAAGCCAGACGGCTGGCCAGGTGAGCCTTCTGTTCCAGCTCTACCTTCTCCTCCTCAGCCCGCTTGCGGTCAGTGATGTCATGCCAGCTGATAATGAAGTAGCGCAGCTTTTTCCGGTGCATTATCGGTGCCGAGCTCAGCGCTACCCAAAAACTCTCACCGTTCTTCTTGCGGAAGACCTTTTCACCTCTCTTGCCGCCAGAGGTCATAGCATCTTTAAGGGAGGCAGTCATTCTCTCCCTTTCTTCTTCCAGCCACCACGGGTAGGGGGCTTTCATACCGGCAATTTCGGCCAGCTTATATCCGGTCAGCTTTTCAAAGGCCGGATTTACATATCTTACTGAAGTGTCCGGATTGAGAACGAATTTCGGGTTCGGCGAATTTTCCATCAGGCTCGTGCTGAACTTCTGGCTTTCCTTCAGCGCCTCCGTCATCTGCTTACGTTCGGTGATGTCTTTATTTATACCGACATAGCCCTTAAGATTTCCTTCGCTATCAAAGTGGGGAATGCCACTAACCTCAAATATGACGGGGGTACCGTCCTTATGGAGATGTAGCACCTCAAAGCCGGAGAAGGCCTCCCTTTTAACAGTGACCGCCTTGAAACGCTTAAGCCACTTCTTTAGTTCTTTTCTGGGGGAGAAATCAAGCGTCTTCTTCTTGCCCACCACCTCTTCCACCTCGTAGCCCAGGAGGTCTTTAATATTGGGGCTGACGAAGGTATATATCCCCTGGGCATCCGCCTCCCAGATCAGGTCGCTGGCGGCCTCCACCAGGTTTTTATATTTCTTCTCTGCCTCAGCTAACGCCTTATCAGCCCGCTTGCGCTCGGTGATGTCACGGCAAACGCAGAAGACGAGCTTCTGACCCGAGACTACCGCCCCGTTGGTGCTGATTTCAACGTCATAGGTGGTGCCATCCTTGCGGCGGTGCCTCGTCTCGAAGTGGTCGCCGGTTTCGTCAACAGTCCGGATCATCTCAGCAACCTGTTCGCGTGGATATTGAAATTCCCAGTCCCACACACTGAGCTCTTGGGCTTCCTCGTAAGTGTAGCCGAGCATCTCGGCAAAGCGCTGGTTGGCTTCATACACCTTGCCCTTCTCGTCGAGGATAACGATGCCATCGCTGGACTCGTCGACAAGGATACGCCGACGGGTTGCTTCGCCAGCCAGCGCTTCTTCCTGCTTCTTACGCTCGGTGATATCTCGGCCGATCTCAAGACAGGAAACAATCTTTCCCTCAGCGCCTCTGATGGGATTGGCCATAGTCTCCCAAAAGACAACCTCCCCCGAAGGCAGTACCGCCTTCCTCTCCGAGGAGTGTGACTTGCCATCCTTAAATGCCTTTTTTACCGGGCAGCCATCGCACAACTCTTCTCTACCTTCATAGGCCCGGTAGCACTTCTCCCCCACGTGGTCACCAAAAGCTACCCGCGCAGGCTCATTCTGATAAACAACGTTGTAGTCTTTGTCTTGTATGGTGAGCCCATCTTCCATGGCGCTTATTACCGACTGCAGCTTATTCCTCTCTGCCTGGAGCGCCTCTTTCGCCTTCTTACCCTCGGTGATGTCATGGCACACGCAGAAGATAAGCTTCTTCCCCGCGCAAACGGCCCCGTTGATGCTGATTTCAACGTCAATGGTCGTGCCGTCCTTGCGATGGTGCTTCGTTTCTAAGTGGAGGCCTTTTTCGTCGACGTTGCGCCCCATCTCCAGCAGTTTCTCGGGGGGGAAATTTTTATCCCAATCCCAGGTATGGAGCTCACGGACTTCCCCGAGGGTGTAGCCGAGCATCTCGGCAAACTTCTTGTTTGCCTCAACCACTTTGGCGTTCTCATCGAGGATAACTATCCCGTCCAGGGACTGGTCGACAAGGATGCGCCGTCGGTTCGCTTCGTCAGCCAGCGCTTCCTCCGCCTGCTTGCGCTCGGTGATATCAACCCAGCTGGTCAGGAAATAATGGAACTCCCCGTCCTTTCTCACCGGTGTAGAGGTTATCTCAACCCAGAATCTCTCCCCGTTCTTCTTCTTGAAAAGTTCCACTGCCCTGTTGCTTCCCTGGCGCATAGCCTTCTTATAGTCCTTCATGATTTTAGGCAGTGATTCGTCCGCCCAGTAGGGGTACGGGGCTTTCTGGCCGATAAGTTCGTCGGCAGAAAAGCCGGTCAGCTTTTCCAGCGCCGGATTTACATATCTCACCGAAGTATCGGCGTTGACGACGCTTATGGGAATGGGGGAGTTAGCCAGCAGCCCGGACTGAAAGGCCTCACTCTCCCGCATTGCTTCCTCCGCCTGCTTGCGCTCGGTTATATCCCTGGTTATCTCAAGACAGGAGACTATATTTCCCTGGGCGTCCCTAATAGGGTTGGCGGTATTCTCCCAATAGCTAACCTTCCCTGAAGGCGATATGTTCGGCCTTACGGCGGTGTGTGACTTGCCGTCCTTAAACGCCTTGGCTACCGGGCAGCTGTCGCAGACCTGTTCTTTACCGCTGTAGGCGCGGTAGCATTTCTCCCCGATGTGTTCACCGAAGGGTTTCTTCGCCTGTTCATTCTGATAAATAATGTTATAGTCTCTATCTTGGATGGTGATGCCGTATTCCAGGGCATCTACTATCGATTGCAGCTTGTTCTTCTCCGCCTGAAGTGCCTCTTCCGCCCGCTTGTGCTCGGTGATTTCCAGCGTCAACTCCACCAGGCCGGCAATATCGCCGCTGGCATCTTTAACGGGATAGCCTCTTACCAGCCACACCTTCCCATCAGGGGTAACAATTTCACCAGCTTGAGGTTTCCCAGTTTTGCGTGCTTTTGCCACCGGGCAGCCGGGGCAGGACCCACCACCCCTCCCCCACACATCATAGCAATATCGCCCCACCAATTTTTCAGAAGGCAGGCCAACCGATTCACCAGCGGCCTTGTTGGCCCACAATACCCGATGCTCCAGGTCCTGAAAGACGACAAGCTCGCTCAAGCTATTGAGAACGGAGGTTTTGCCCTGCTCCTTCTCTCCCCAAGCTTTCTCAACCCTTTCGCGCTCGGTTTCCAGCACGGCCGCCCCCCCTTTGACAACTTGCCTCTTAGTCTTAGCACCGTTTCCGTTAGCCATATTTCCACCTCAGCGGAACAGCGTTTTTAGATTAAGCCCTTCACCGTTCCGACCTGGTCCGTATTATTTATCTGGTTAGCTTCCGTCCTCAATCTCTCGACCTCGTCTTCGGTAAAAAGCCTCCAGCCACGCCTATCCCGGTGCTTGGCTTCTTTTAAAATGTCTTCTTTGAGCCAGCGAAATAGCGTAGCCCGGCTTATACCAACGATGCGACAGACCTCAGCGGTTCTATAATAGACTTGACCATCTACTGTTACCGTCATATTAAAACCCCTGATCTGTGATAATGCTCAAATATACTCCAACTCTAAAATACGATGCCTCGAGCGTAAATAACCCATTAGTAATGTTTTAGCTATCTCCCTCTGATACTTTAGTACCAGATTACGGTAAATTAGTCCCAATTGTCTTGTGAGGCGAGACAGGCTATAATAGCTTCGGGAAGTGGGGGTGATTTTCGTCAAGGTGAGGTGATGGATGACCATAATCGAAATGCTGGCCAGAAACGCCCGAATTTACCCCGACGAAATCGCCCTTATCGAGCTTAAGCCGAGCCAGAAGATAAGACGGGAAATCACCTGGCGTGTCTTCGACGAGAGAGCTAACCGGATAGCTAACGCCCTCGCCACTAGAGGGGTGGGCAAAGGCGATAAGGTGCTGCACCTTATGCTGAACTCGATAAACTGGCTTGAGGCTTATTTCGGCATCATCAGGACGGGCGCCTGGGTGGTGCCGTTAAACTTCCGTTTCACCAGCGACGACATCAAATACTGCGCCGATATCGCCGAAGCCCAGGTAATGATTCTGGGGCAGGAGTTCGCCGAAAGAGTGGAGGCTATCCGACCCCAGCTGCCCACGATAAAGAACTATATCTTGGCCGGTGAGAATGTGCCCCAGGATATGGCGAGCTTTGAGGATATCATTAACAAGGCTTCCCCAGAGCCTCTGAACGTACCGCTTACCGCCGAGGATGAGTGTGGGCTTTACTTTACCTCGGGCACCACGGGCGACCCCAAGCCGATACTGCTCACCCACAAGAACATGGAGTGCGCCGCCGTCACCGAAGCTAAACACCACTACCAGCAGCGTGAAGATAACTTCGTTCTCATTCCCCCCATGTACCACACCGGCGCCAAGATGCACTGGTTCGGCAACCTGCTTGTCGGCGCACGGGCGACAATACTAACCGAAAGAGAGCTCAATTCCATCTTCGAAGCCGTCGAGCAGGAGAGAGGAACGATAGTCTGGCTACCGGTACCCTGGGTGCAGGACATACTCGGCGCGCTGGACCGGGGAGAGCTGAAGCTAAAGGACTACGACCTGAGCAGCTGGCGGCTGATGCACATGGGGGCGCAACCCATCCCCCCCAGCCTGATTAAACGTTGGAAGCAATACTTCCCCGACATGCAATACGATACCAGCTACGGCCTGAGCGAAGCCACCGGACCGGGCTGCATCGACCTCCGCATCGAAAACAACCATAAGCTGGAGGCTACGGGTAAGGCCGGCTTTAACTGGGAGGTACGCGTCGTCGACGAACAAGGTAATGAGGTAAAGCGAGGGGAGGTGGGCGAGCTTACCGTTAGAGGCAACGGGGTAATGAAGGAATATTACAAGAACCCCCGGAAAACGGCGGAAGCTCTACGGGACGGCTGGCTCTATACGGGGGACATGGCCAAGATGGATGAAGAGGATTTCGTCTATATCGTGGATAGAAAGAAGGACGTGATTATCACCGGCGGGGAGAACATCTTCCCGGTGGAGGTGGAGAGCGTTATCCAAAAACACCTCAAAGTCCATGACGTCGGCGTTATCGGCTTACCCGACGAAAGGCTGGGCGAGATAGCCTGCGCTGTGATTACCCCCAGTGACGGGGCTGCCCTGACCGAAGACGAAATAAATAAATTCTGCGAACAAAACCTGCCCCGCTACAAGAGGCCGAGGCGCATTATATTCGACAAGGTGCCCCGAAACCCAACGGGGAAAATAGAAAAGCCCAAGATGAGGCAGAAATATAGCGG
>CAZRIU010000043.1:0-9040 GCA_964600245.1 uncultured Dehalococcoidales bacterium | reverse complement strand
GCCAGAGTGTCGCCGGGCTCGTAGTCGGGCCTTTCTTCCAGGGTGAGCAGGTCGTCGTAGCGGCTGATGACCTCAAAGAGCTTATCGCCGTTGGGGAAGAGCTTCATCAGGTCGTAGGCGTTATCCTGGGGGGATAGGGGCCCTTCCAGGTCAAAGCAGATGAATTTGGGCATTGGTTTGCTACCTCACCAGGTTATCAATCTCTTCGGTCAGATTATACCCCTTAATCGGCTTGCCGTCAGCATCGACCACTTTGCCCTTATCTATCCTGACCTTGCCCCGGCTGAAAGCCTTTAGGGTAGCTATTATCAAGGGGAATTCGCGGGCCAGGCCGTGTCGGCGGATGGCTTTAAAAAGGCGGTTATCTTCGCCCTGACTCTTTTTAATTTCCTCAACGGATTGTCCTTCAATCTCCCGCCAGTATCTGTCAAAGGGCTTGCCCCTGATAGAAAAGGTGCAGTAGGTGGCGGGGGGGCCTTCGTCCAGCTCCGGTGTTACCAGGTGCATCATCACTCCCGTAGATTCGGCTTTAGTTTCAATCAGCTGCCAGATTACCTCCTGCCAGGTACCCTTGGGGCCACCGGGAGCGGCGGGGTGTAGGTTGATCATATTGTATTTCTGGCACATCTCGGCGCCGACGATGAGCATATAGCCGGCCAGGACGCAGAGGTCGGCGTCGAAGCCCTCCAGGTGCTTCATTACCTCGCGGTCGTAGCTGAGGCGCCATTGGGGGGAAAGGCGGGGTTGGCTTGTCTGGAAGTCTTTGGAGGAAAAACTAACGAGGGGCAGCCCGTAGCTCTCGACTAATTCGATGAATAGGTCGCTTTCTTTAGTTTCGCCGCGCTCACGGTTAGAGAAGACGAAGGCTATCTCGGCCTCGATTTCACCGAGGGCGATGCTCCGCTGCGCCACGGTGAGCAGGTCGCGGGCGGCTTTATCTCTGCCGGTGGAAAACCAACCAAGTCGATAGGTTTTCAATACCACCCCCTTTAAAATCGGGGTTTTGTCGTTCTAACGTGCGTTATTCGTCCACCCAAATCCCGCCCTATAGAGGTGTAACCTCTATAGGCTTCTCTTTTGCCCCGCCCCTCCCTGTTACATGCTCGGTTTATTTTTTATTCTGGCCCAGAGGCTGGCGAAGTGGATTAAAGGGCTGGAGCGGTGCCCTGAGATTTTACCCTTTTTCAGGGCTTCGAGGAAGTCGTCTCTGCCCTCAAATTCGGGCATCTCCACGTAAGCGTTGCCGATCTCGCGAGGGGTATGAGCGTCGCTGCCAGCGCTCTGGATGATGCCGTGCTTGGCGGCGAAGGCTTTGGCTTTTTTCGAGTCCCGGCCCAGGATGCCGCGGGCGTTGAGCACCTCGAAAATGTCAATCTGATCAACGATTTCCTCTATTATCTGACGGCGCAGCGCCGAGCTGCGGAAGGTGTCGAAGGGGTGGGGAATGCAGACCAGCCCACCCTGAGCCTTGATACGGGATATTGCCTCCGGCACTGACAGCCCGCTGGGTATGGTCTCCTCAAGGAACAGGCCCATAATTTCGCCGTGCGGGGTTAAAACCTCCTCGGCGACGATTACTGGAAATGGCGCTATCTCACGCAACCTTAACGCCCCCTCGGCGGTGCCGTGGTCGCTGAGGGCGATGCAGTTAACCCCGACCTCCTGGCAACGCTCGATTATCTTTTCCAGGGACATATTACAGTCCATAGAATATTCACTGTGTATGTGAAGGTCAGCTTTCAGCAATTTAGCTTAACTAGCTCTTTCTAGGTATTGGCCGGTGCGGGTGTCGACCTTAATCACATCGCCGTTGTTGATGAAGAGGGGCACCTGGATGGTGATGCCCGTCTCCAGCTTGGCCGGCTTGTTGCCCGCGGTGGCGGTATCCCCCTTGAAAGCGGGGCCCGTCTCCACCACCTCAAGCTCGACGGTAATGGGCAGTTCCACGCCTACCAGCTTGCCCTGGTAACTGGTTACCTCCACCGAGGTATTTTCTTTAAGGTAGTCGAGGGCGTCGCCAAGCTGCTCGGAGGATATCGGTGTCTGCTCGAAGGTCTTTTCGTCCATAAAATAATAGGCGTCGCCGTCGTTATAGAGATACTGCATAGCACGGGAGTCCAGCCGCGCCCGCTTGAATCTTTCGCTGGCCTGGAAGGTGCGCTCTATAGTGTGTCCGCCGCGGATATCGCGCAGCTTCATTTTGACCATGGCGCTGCCGCGTCCTATCTTGATGTGCTGGTAGGACATGACCTGGTAGAGCTTGTCTTCCAGCTCGATGGTAAGCCCTTTTTTCAGTTCTCCGCTGTCAATCATAGTTTAACTCCACCATTTCTAGTTCAGGACTGTTCAGTTTTTGACTGTCCAGTTCAGGACTGTTCAGTTCTAGACTGTCCAGTTCTCGGCTTTCGAGATTTGCCTTAATCTTCCCCCCTCCATCACCACCATGTCCTCGATTCTTACTCCGCCCCAGCCCTCCAGATAAATTCCAGGCTCAATGGTAAAGACCATATTATCGCTTAGCCTGTCCGTCGAGTTTGGCCCCAGGCGGGGTGACTCATGAGGGGCTAAGCCCACACCGTGTCCCAGCCCGTGCCCAAAGTTTTGACCGTAACCACCCTCCTCGATTACCGTCCGGGCGAGCTGGTCGGCCTCGGCGCCGCTCATCCCTTCCTTGATTATGGCTATCGCCGTATCTCTGGCACCGAGGACGGTGTCGTATGCCTTTTTAAAGCTCTCGTCGGCAGCGCCCAGGCAGAAAGTGCGACTCAGGTCGCTGCCGTAGCCCTCCACCCTGGCACCGATATCAACTACTATCGGCTCAGCTTCCCCGATGGCCCGCTCCGAGGGTTGGGCGTGGGGCAGGGCGGCGTTGGGTCCTGAAGCCACGATAAGGTCAAAGGGTACGGTCTGGCTGCCTTCCTCCCGTATGAATTTTTCTATCTCCCAGGCGGCTTCCAGTTCCGTCATGCCGACGCGGAGCTTTCCCCGAATATGATTCATAGCGGCGTCGGCAATCCCGGCGGCTCGGGTCATAAGCTCGATTTCCTCAGGCTCTTTAAGCGCCCGCAGCGATTCCACCACGCCATCTGTTGGGATTAGCTTGAGCCCGGATTTGCCTTTATTCAGTATATCACATAACCGCCGGTGCTGGGCGAAGGCGGTATGCTCGGACTCAAAGCCCAGCCGCTTTATGCCCAGTTCGTCTATTAACCGGGGGAACCACTTGTCCATATCGCCGCTTATGGTGAAGAGCTTATATTCGGGCGCCTGGCTCCTGGCCTGGGCGGTGTAGCGAAAATCGGTAGCTAAAACGCTATCGTTGGCGGTAATAAACAGAAAGCCCGCCGAGCCGTTAAAGCCGGAGAGGTAGCAGCGGTTTTCGGGCTGGGAAATAAAAATGCCTTCGATATCTTTCTCACCCAGTCTATCCACCAGCCTTTTTATTCTATTCTTTATCTTTAGTTTCATCGCCTTTCTCTTTAGCCAGTGGATGTGCCGCCAGGTATACCTTTTTGGCCTGTTTCTTGGTGACGTGGGTGTAAATCTGGGTTGACGAGAGCCGCGCGTGCCCCAGAAGCTCCTGGACGACCCTGAGGTCGGCGCCGCCATCGAGCAGGTGGGTGGCAAAAGTATGGCGCAGCATGTGGGGGTGTACTCGCTTTTTCAGTCCGGCTTTGGCGGTGTACTGTTCCAGTACCTTCTGCACGGCTCTTTCGGGGAAGCGCTGGCCGTAGCGGTTGAGGAAGAGGGCGTTGCTTTTCTTTTTACCGGTGAGCTCGGGTCGGCCCTGCTCGAGGTAATGGCGCAGCGCCTCGGCGGCAGGCTCACCCATGAGCACCACCCGCTCTTTGGAGCCCTTGCCCCAGACGCGGATTTCGTTAGTATCCAGGTTGATTTGCCCCAGCTCCAGGCCTACCAGCTCGCTGACCCTCAGTCCTGAAGCATAAAGCAATTCTAAAAGGGCGCGGTCGCGCAGCCCCTGGGGGGTGGAGAGGTTGGGGGCTTCGAGCAGCCGCTTTACCTCGTCCAGCGTTAAAAACGAGGGTAGGCGCTTATCCAGCTTGGGTGAGGAGACAGTCTTGATGGGGTTGGCCTCGATTATCTTTTCCCGCACCAGGTAGCGGTAGAAGGAGCGGATAGCCGAGAGCTTGCGGGCGATGCTGGCTTTGACGATGCCCCGTCCCACCAGATGCGCCAGATAATCGCGCAGGACGTGGCGGTCTACCTTGTCGAGGGTGGCCACCTTTTTCTCTTTGAGGAAGGAGAAGAAGTCGAGCAGGTCGGCCCTGTAGTTGCGTATGGTGTAGGCGGAGGCATTTTTTTCGGCCTGGAGGTGGTTGATGTATCTATTAAAGATTTCCTGCATGGTTTAGCTCTTGGTTTTCTTCTTTGCCTTTGTCTTTCTGGTAGTCTTTTTGGTCGCTTTCTTGGCTTTTGTCTTCACCGTTGCGGTGGTCTCGACTGTTTGGGCTTCTCCTTCTACAGCTTCTCTCACCTTCCCCCTGAACGCGCACTGGGTACACTTGGCCAGGTTGCCCCGGTAGGCAGTGAGCAGCCCGCCGCACTGGGGGCAGGGTTGGGGCAAAGGTTTAAGGTTGGTGGCGAAGGTGCAGTCAGGGTAGTTGCTGCAGCCATAGAAGGTACGCTTCTTCTTGCTCTTCTTCTGCACGATATCTCCGCCGCACTCGGGGCAGTTGACGCCGACCTTTATCTGGAAGGACTTGGTGTATTTACAGTCGGGGTAGCCGCTGCAGGCGAGGAACTTACCGAAGCGCCCGAACTTGACCACCATGGGCTTACCGCATTCTGGACAGACTTCGTCGGTGGCTTCCTCCACCGTTACCTTTTCCATACGCTCGGCGGCGCTCTCCAGGCTCTTGGCGAAGGGGTCATAGAACTCCTGGATGACCACCGCCCAGTTTTTGTCCTCGTTGGCGACCTTGTCTAATTCGTCCTCCATATAGGCGGTGAAGTTTATATCTACAATTCCGGGGAAGTGTTTGGCCAGCAGGTCGTTGACGACGAAACCGAGCTCGGTGGGCTGGAATCTGCCTTCGGTCTTGGTCACATACTCCCTGTCCTGAATTGTCGAAAGTATGGGGGCGTAGGTGCTGGGGCGGCCGATGCCCCATTGCTCCAGCATCTTAATCAACGTTGCCTCGGTGAAGCGGGGTGGGGGCTTGGTGAAACGCTGCTCGGGGAAGAGCCCCAGCAGTTTTAGTTTGTCGCCCTTAGCCAGCGGGGGTAGGGAGGTGCCTAGTTTTTCCTCGGCTTCGTCCTTGCTCTCGGTATAGAGCATCATAAAGCCGGGGAAGGTGTTGACCGAGCTGGTAGCCCGCAGGAGATAGCTGGTGTTGGAGAGGGCGTGGCGGGCTTGAATATCAACCGTGGTGTTATTGAAAGTAGCCGCCGCCATCTGGCTGGCGACCATCCGTTTCCAGATGAGCTGGTAGAGCTTGAACTGGGCGTTGCTCAGATAAGCTTTGAGAAACTCGGGCTCGCGGTGGATTCGGGTGGGGCGAATGGCTTCGTGTGCCTCCTGCGCCCCCTTGACTGCCCGGGTGAAGGCGCGGGCGTGGGCGGGCAGGTATTCGGCGCCGTACTTCTGGGTGATGAACTCCCTGGTCTCGGTAATAGCCGAGCGGGCGACCCGCGTCGAGTCAGTGCGCATGTAGGTGATAAGGCCCGCTATGCCTTCCTTGCCGATGGGCAAGCCTTCGTAGAGCTCCTGGGCGACACTCATGGTCAGCTTGGCGGGGAAACGGAGCTTGCGCCAGGCTTCCTGCTGCAGGGTGCTGGTGATGAAGGGTGGGGCGGGCTGGCGGGTGGCTTTCTTGGTGGTTAGCCTGGCCACCTTGTAGCTGGCTTTTTCCAGCTTCTCGCCGATCTTGGTGGCTTCCTCTTCGTTTTTAATCTCCAGCTTGGTGCCGTCGGCCAAGCCGATGAGCAAGGCTCTGAAAGTGGCCTTGCCCGCTGCCTTGGCCAGTTCGGCTTCAATCGTCCAGTATTCCTCGGGGATGAAGCGCTCGATTTCGCGCTCGCGGTCAACAATAATCTTCACCGCCACCGACTGGACTCTGCCCGCCGATAGTCCTCTCCTCACCTTCTGCCAGAGCAGGGGGCTGATTTTATAGCCGACCAGCCGGTCCAGTATGCGCCTTGCCTGCTGGGCGTTGACCAGCTGCATGTTTATCTGGTGGGGATGCTCAAAGGCGCGCTTGATGGCTGCCTCGGTTATTTCGTGGAAGACGACACGGCGGTAGGGTTTACGGTTGCTCCTGGTGACCTCCTGCAGGTGCCAGGAGATAGCCTCCCCCTCGCGGTCGGGGTCGGTGGCCAGATAAACGGCAGAGGCAGCCTTAGCTGCTTTCTTAAGCTCGTTGACGACCTTGGTCTTAGCCCGGGGGACGACGTATTTGGGGGTAAAACCTTCTTCAAGGTCTACTCCGAGCTGGCTCCTGGGCAGGTCTCGCACGTGCCCCATCGAGGCTTTGAGGCTGTAGCTGCTGCCCAGCAACTTGCTCAGCGTCCTTGCCTTGGCTGGTGACTCAACTATGACCAGTTTCCTTGACATAATTAATCTACTTTTACCTTATATACCTCTCGGACTTCGCGGGAGAGGATATAGTTCATGGTGCCTACCTGCCTCACCATCCCTTTTAGCTCCATCATCGCCAGCGTGCTGCTGACGGTGGCTATAGGCAAGCCGCTGCCGCGGCAGACCTCGTCAATATGAGTGGGCTCAGCGCTCAACTGCTTGAGCAGGAGCGATTCGGTGTCGGAGGCGGGGATAACCTCTTTAAGCTCTATCTGATGGGCTACCGCCCTCAGGTTGAGCTCCTCCAAAATATCGGTATAGTCGCGGATTAGCTTGGCTCCTTCCTGGATAAGGTTGTTGGTGCCGCGGCTGGTCGGAGCGAGAATGCTGCCCGGAACGGCGAAGACCTCCCGGTTTTGTTCCAGTGCCAGACGAGCGGTAATCATGGCGCCGCTGGTATCACCGGCCTCGACCACGAGCACCCCCAGGCTCAGCCCGCTCATAATCCGGTTGCGCTGGGGAAAATTTTCTCTTCTGGGCTCGGTGCCCAGCGGAAATTCGCTTATCAGCACGCCATTGTCGACAATTCTTTGTGCCAGTGAGGCGTTCTCGCTGGGGTAAACAATATCCAGACCGCAGCCGAAGACGGCAATCGTCCTGCCGCCTGCCTCCAGGGCGCTACGGTGGGCTATGGAATCAATGCCTCTAGCCAAGCCGCTGACGATGGTGATTTTATTACGTGCTAGGTCGGCGACTATCTCCTCGGCGGCCTGCCGCCCGTAAACGGTGGCTTTGCGGGTTCCCACCACCGCCAGGCACCACTCGTCCTGGGGGAGCAGGGAACCCTTGACATAAAGTATGGGGGGATAATCATATATCTGCTTGAGGCGGGCCGGATAGTCCTTATCATGGAAGGTGAAAGCTTTTATGCCCTGGCGTGCCAGCTTTTCCATCTCCTCTTCCAGGGAAATCTTGGGTCGCCCGTTGACAATGGCGTTTACCGACCCTTTGTCCAGCCCGGAACGGCTCAGCTCATCGGGGGTAGCCCGCCAGGCTTCTTCCATATTGCTGAAGTGGTTTTCCAGCCGGGAGAGCTTGACCCGTCCGATGCGTGGTATCAGGCTGAAACCGACCCAGTATTTGATGTCCTGACTTGTCATTTTCAAGGCAATTCTAGCACAGGGGCAAACCAGTGGCAATCAGTTTTGACGCAAAAGTCAGCCGCGGTTTCTCAATAGTACCAGCGCGCAGAGGATGGCTATCCCCAGCATTATGGCGCCGGAGGCGGTGAAGATGGCGGCGAAGCCGTAGCTGTCGGCGAGGATGCCCACTACCAGCGTGCTCAGGCCGATGCCGCCCCGGCTGGCGAAGTAGTAGATACCGAGCACGGTGGAACGGCGGTGGGGTGGGGAGTGGGTAATGATATGAGACTCGGTGACGGGCATGGAGATATACATACAGATGCCGAGGAGGAGCAGTACTGCCCAGATACTCCAGCCTAACGATGTCGTGCCGAGAAAATGCAGGGTGGGGCCGGCAACAAGGCTCACCGTGAGCATCACCGGTACCGTGCCTATACGGTCGGATAGATAGCCGCCGACGGGGCCCGCCCAGAGCCCGGCGAAGTGGAAGAGGGCGAAGAGAAAGGCGCCGGTTTCCTCACTAGCGCCAAGGTTATCTACGGCGAAGAGGGCGGTATATGACGTTGCCCCGAATATGAGTACCTGAAGCATCACGCCCAGCGCGATGAAGGGGATGAGCCGCCGTACGCTGCCCGATGGTTCGCCTGTTTCGGGGTGGTGCTCGGCGGTCACGGGGGCAGCTTTGTGGGCGTAGCCGCGCCGACTCAAAAAAACGAATAGTATGACGCCGATGATAAGGGCGGGGATGGCCATGCTGATGATAGTGCCCCGCCAGCTGAGGACCTGGAAAATGGCGGCGGCAATCAGCGGCGTAAGGAAGAAGCTGGCCGTGCCGCCTATCTGGTGCAGCCCCAGCGCGCTGCCCCGATATTTTTTGTCCACCGAGGCCGCCACCAGGGGGGAGGCGGCGGGGTGATAGCCACCGCCCATTATCCCGCTCATGACCAGGAAAACCGCCAATATTATATAGCCTGGGGCCAGGCCGGCGAGTATGGCGAAGAGGGCGACCCCGGAGATACCCAGCATAATCATTAGGCGGGGGCCGAGGCGGTCGGAGAGCCAGCCCGCGGGCAGGTGGCTGACGCCGTAGGCGATGTTGCTGGCGGACATTATCCAGCCCATCTGCTGGTAGTTGAGGGAGAATTCATCACGGATGAAGGGGGTGAGGGGGGCAAAGATAGCCGCGGTGAAGTGATGGCTGAAGTGGGCCAAAACGAAGAGGGGCATCAGCCCCGACATCAGGGAGAGATATTTCGGTTTCTTGATATTACTTTCTTTCTAGTCGGTTATTTATAACTCATAGGTGGCGGAGAGGGTGGGATTCGAACCCACGGTAACCTTACGGCTACACACGCTCTCC